>JBCBZW010000240.1 GCA_039815145.1 Pseudomonadota bacterium | reverse complement strand
GATACACGCTGGGCACCTCACCATCTCCGTACCGGTGGGACTCGCCGTGGCCGGCCTGTGGCTCGTGCGCGATCGCGCGCAACTGTCGGCGTCAGGCCATGGGCTGATGCTGGGCCTGGCGCTGTTGATCGCTTGGTCGGGAGCGGGGCCGTTGGCGCCGTTCTCCACGTGCTTGTTGCTCATCGCCACCCTGATCTGGCGCCGGCATCGGGTTCGCGCGGTGCACGGTGAATCAGACGTATCGCAGGTGGCAAGCCAGCGCTAGTTGGGCGAAGATCAGTGTTTGCCGCTCGCGCCGATCGCTTTACGGCTATCCCCCAACATGACCCATCGCCAACCCACGAGACGCCTCGCCTGCCTGATCATCACCTTCCTCGCGCTCGCGAGCAGCTATGCTGAGGAGCGCAGCCCTGCGTCGACCGCCGAACCGTACGCCCCCTTGGTGGAACACCTCTCAGCGTTGGTCCGCGAACAGAACCTCTCGGGAGTGGTGCTGATCACCACCGATGGGCAACCGGTGTACGAGCAGGCGTTCAACCTCGATCCGCTGCGAGCGCACTACGAGATCCGCACCGACACCGCCTTCACGATCGCGTCGATCACCAAGAGCTTCACTGCAACGCTGGTGCTGGACCAGGTGAGCTTGGGCCGGCTGGCGTTGGACAAGCCGATCAGCGCGTACCTGCCGACCTTCGACGCCTCCTACGCTGACGCCGTCTCGGTCAGACAGCTGCTGCAGAACCGCTCCGGGATCCCCCACTACACCGACATCCCCGGTTGGTTCGATCCCGCAGTGAAAGGCAAATTCACGCCGGAGTCGTTTCTGGCGCAGATCGCCTCACTCGCGCTGAAGTTCCCCCCGGGCGAGGACTACTACTACTCGAACGCGAACTACTACTTGCTCGGACTCATCCTGGAAGCCGCCACAGGGGAGCGCTACGAAGCACTGCTGGAGGAGAGGATTCTGGAGCCCTTGGGCCTCGAGCACACCGGGCAGATCTACCTGGCAGAAGCGAACACCGTAGCGCCCACCTACCTGCGCGACGGCGACGCGTACGAGCGAATTCAGCTACACAACACGGTGCTCTTCAGGGCGACTGCCTCCCAGTACGCCACCGCCGCGGACCTGGCCACCTTCGGCAACGCACTCGTCACCGGATCCCTACTGAACGATGAGATGCTCGACGTGCTGCTCGATGAGGACCATCCGATGGGGTTCACGGTCAGCGCCACGCCCGTGGCGGATGTGGAGGTCAAGGTCATCACCTACAACGGCGAGCTCGCTGGCACCACCACCATGCTGACCATGTTCCCGCAGGGCACGGTGGTGATCCTGTCGAACAACAACACGCCTTACGCGACGCTCGTACGGCTCACCCTGGACATTGCAGAACTCGCCCTGAGCGGTACGGAGCCGTGATGCAGGCGCCCGGCGAAGACCCGTTGCTGGTCGAACTGCGCGAGTTGGAGCAATCACTTCACCAACCCGAGGTGCGGGCCGACACAGAAAAGCTCAAGTCGCTCTTGCACGAGTCTTTCGTGGAGTTCGGACGTTCGGGGCGCGTCTTCTCCAAGGCGGATATCCTCACGGAGCTCACGACCGAGTCCCGCCCGAGCCGCGTTGTCTCGCAGGAGTTCGCCCTCGAGCATCTCGCGGAGGGCATCGCGCTCCTCACCTACCGCTCGGCTCATGTGGATACGCAGGGGCAAAGCGCTCGACACACGCTAAGAGCGACCCTATGGCAGCGCACGCCACTCGGCTGGCAAGCCCGCTTCCACCAGGGCACGGCGACGGCGCCCTTCAACGCACCATCGCCCTAGCAGCCGCCCGCTAGTCGTCAAAGGCGGCGATGCACTTCAACTCGATCGCGATGGGGGTCGGCAGGCGCGTGATCTCCACCGTCGTGCGGCAGGGCGACGCGTCGCGGAAGTACTCCGCATAGAGGCGGTTGTAGGCCTCGAAATCACGGGGGATGTTGGTGAGGAACACGGTTACGTCGACGAGCTGATCCCACCGCGCGCCCGCCGCTTCCAGCACCTCACGCACGTTGCGAAACACGGAGTGGCACTGGGCCTCGATGTCGTAGTCGACCACCTCACCAGCATCGTTCAGCACCACCCCGGGGATCTCCTTGCTCCCCTTCACCCGCGGCCCCAGCCCCGAGAGAAACAGGAGATTGCCCACGCGACGCGCGTGGGGATAGGCCCCTACCGGCTCCGGCGCCCCCGCCGCATCCACGCGGCTCTGCTCATCACTCATCGCCCCACTCCGTCAGTACTTGATGCACACGTTAGTCGGCTCGGTGAAGAAGCGCATCGCCTCCACACCGCCCTCGCGTCCGACCCCCGATTGTTTGACACCGCCCATGGGCGTGCGCAGGTCCCGCAGCATCCAGGTGTTGATCCACACCAACCCCGACTGCAGCTGCGCCGCCACCCGATGGCAACGGGTCACGTCCTGCGAGAAGACGGAGGCCGCAAGGCCGAAGGGCGTGCCATTGGCAATGGCGAGCGCCTCCTCCTCCGTGTCGAAGGGCATGAGGCTCGCCACCGGCCCGAAGATCTCATCCTGATTCAGGGCACACGCTGGCCCCAGGCCTTCGATCAACGTGGGCGCGACGAAGAACCCGTCCGCACAGCGACCGCCCGGCCGCACACGCTCACCCCCGCACAGCACCGTGCCGCCGTCGCCGCGCGCCTGTTCGATCGCACCCAATACCTTGCGCATGTGGTGCTCGCCGATCAGCGCGCCCTGGTCCGTGTCCTCGCTCAGGGGATCGCCCACGGTCAGCGCTTGCGCGCCGCTCACGAGGCGATCGCGCACGGCGTCGTACACGGGGCGCTGGATCAGGATGCGCGAGCCGCAGAGGCAGATCTCACCCTGGTTGCGAAAGGCGGCGGTGAGCGCGAGGTCCACCGCCTGGTCGAGATCCGCGTCGGCGAAGATCAGCGTTGGGTTCTTACCGCCAAGCTCGAGGGCCAGGCGGGCAAAGCGCGGCGCGGCGGTGGCCGCGATGCGACGCCCCGTCTCCGTGCCCCCGGTGAAGGAGATGGCGCGCACCTCGGGTGCTTCCACGAGCTGCTGCCCGATGCCTGGGCCTCGACCGTGGAGGATGTTCAGCACGCCGGGCGGCAGCCCCGCCTCGATGCACGCCTCACTCAGCAGATGCGCGGTGATCGGCGACAGCTCCGAGGGCTTCGCCAGCACGCAGTTACCGGCCGCAAGCGCGGGCGCGATCTTCCAGGTCAGCAGGTACAGCGGTAAGTTCCAGGGACTGATGCACGCCACCACGCCCAGCGGTTGGCGCAGGGTGTAGTTGATCGCGCCGACGGCCATGGCGTGGGATTCGCTGTGGAACTGAGTGATGGCGGCGGCGAAGAAACGCAGGTTGGCAACGGCGCGCGGGATGTCCACGGTGCGCGCCAGGCTCAGGGGCTTGCCCGTGTCCGCGCTCTCGGCGCGGGCGAAGGCCTCGGCGTCGCGCTCCACGATGGCGGCCACGCGCGAGAGCATCTGTGCGCGCCGCTCCACCAACATGCCGCGCCAAGCCGGCAGGGCCGCCTCCGCTGCACCTAACGCCTGCGAAAGGTCGCTCGCACTGCTGTCGGGCACCGCGCACAGGCGCTTGCCGGTGGCGGGCTCGACGTTGTCGAGCACGCCTCCGTCGGCAGGTGGCCGCAGTTCGCCCGCGATATAGTTGGCCAGCGCGCTCGGAACGCTGAGGCCGACCTGGTCGTCGCTGGCCATGGCTAGAGCGAGCGGGTCCGGCCGCCATCCACGGGCAGGTTCACGCCCGTGATGTAGGCGGCCAGGGGTGAGGCGAGGAAGGCGATGGCCGCGCCCTGCTCCTCCGGCTTGGCGAAGCGGGCGGCGGGGACGGAGCCGCGCGCTGCGTCGGCCATCTCCTGCGGCGTGCGGCCCGCGGCCTTGGCCTGGATCTCGAAGATGTAGGCCAGGCGCTCCGTGTCCGTGAAGCCCGGCAACACGTTGTTGACGGTAATGCCGTCGGCGGCGAGCTCCGTCGCCAGGGTCTTCGACCAACTGGCGACGGCGCCACGAATCGTG
>JBCBZW010000239.1 GCA_039815145.1 Pseudomonadota bacterium | reverse complement strand
CGAAGGCAACCACGCGGAAGATGTGAAGGAGTATTACTTCCACCTCGACGGGGTGCCCAGCCACGCCTACATGAAGATGCTCTACGTGTACCCGCAGGTGCCGTACCCCTACGAGGAGCTGGTCACCGAGGGCGCCAAGCGCGGCACGGGCGAGCCGGAGCTCGAGTTGGTCGACGTGATCGGCGACGCCCTGCGCGAGGGTCGCTACTTCGACATCGTGATCGAGCAGGCCAAGGTGTCCGAGGACGATCTGATCGTGCGGATCACGGCCCACAACCGCGGCCCCGATCCCGCCCCTCTGCACATCCTGCCCCACCTCTGGTTCCCCAACACCTGGTCGTGGGGTCACGACGACAGGCGACCCACGCTGGCGGCCGTCGAGGGCGGCGTCGTGCGCGCGGACGAGCGTCACCTGGGTGCCCGCTGGCTGTACGCCCGCAGCGATGGCGACGCGAACCCAGCGCTCCTCTTCACCGAGAACGAGACCAACACCGAGCGCGTCCATCAGCACGCCAACACCCAGGCCTACGTCAAGGACGCCTTCCACGACGCGGTGGTGGAGGGGCGTGAAGATGCGGTCAACCCGGCGCACGAGGGCACCAAGGCCGCCTATCAGTTCCGTCAGGAAGTGCCCGCGGGCGGGCAGTTCACGGTGGACGTGCGCCTGTCGGACCAGCAGCAGGGCCAGCCCTTCGCCGGCTTCGAGGACACCCTGGCCCTACGCGTGGCGGAGGCTGATGAGTTCCACGCCTCGCTCTCGCGACCGGACCTCTCGTCCGACGAGCGTGAGGTGCAACGCCGTGCGATGGCGGGTCTGCTCTGGACCAAGCAGTTCTACCACTACAGCGTGGAGCACTGGGTGGCCGGCGATCCCGCCTCGCCGCCGCCGCCGCCGGAGCGCCTGCGCGGGCGCAACCACCGCTGGCGCCATCTCTACAATCGCGACGTCATCTCCATGCCGGACGGCTGGGAGTACCCGTGGTACGCGGCGTGGGACCTCGCCTTTCACGTGGTGCCCATCGCCCGCATGGACCCCGAATGGGCCAAGCGTCAGCTCGTGCTGATGCTGCGCGAGTGGTACATGCACCCCAACGGGCAGATGCCCGCCTACGAGTGGGCCCTCGGGGACGTGAACCCGCCGGTCCACGCCTGGGGCACCTGGCAGGTCTACGAGATCTCGAAGGAGATGACCGGCCATGCGGACACGGAGTTCCTCGAGCGCGTCTTCCACAAGCTGCTGCTGAACTTCACCTGGTGGGTGAACCGCAAGGACCGCGACGGCAACGACATCTTCGCAGGCGGCTTCTTAGGGCTGGACAACATCGGCGTCTTCGACCGCAGCCGCCCCCTGCCCACGGGCGGGCACATCGAGCAGGCGGACTCCACCGGCTGGATGGCCATGTTCAGCCTCAACATGCTGCGCATCGCCCTGGAGCTGGCCCAGACGCGTCCCGCGTACGAGGACGTCGCCACCAAGTTCCTCGAGCACTTCCTGGCCATCGCCAAGGCGATGAGAACCGTTTGCCCGGAACACCCGAGCCTCTGGGACGAGGAGGACGGCTTCTTCCACGACGTCATCCACCTCGACGACGACACGCGCGTGCCCATGAAGATCCGCTCCATGGTCGGCCTGGTGCCGCTGTTCGCCGTGCAGGTGCTGGAGCCGGAGCTGCTGGAGAAGCTGCCGCGCTTCAAGCGCCGTCTCGATTGGCTAGGACGCTACCGACCCCAACTCGCCGCCAACGTGCACTCGATGCTGCAGCCGGGTGAGGGCGGTCGGCGCCTGCTCTCGATCTTCGACGACGGCATGTTGAGCCGGGTCTTAGAACGGGTGCTCGATCCGCAGCAGTTCCTGTCCGATCACGGCCTGCGGGCCCTGTCGCGCGAACATGAGGCCGAGCCCTTCGTCCTGCACCTCGCGGGGGAGCGCCACGAGGTACGCTACGAGCCGGGGGATTCGAGTTCGCGCATGTTCGGCGGCAACTCGAACTGGCGTGGTCCCGTGTGGTTCCCGCTCAACTTCATGATGGTGGACGCCTTGGCGTCCTACCACCGCTACTACGGCGAGGCGCTGACCGCCGAACTGCCGACGGGCTCAGGCGAGCGTGTGCCGCTGGATGCGGTGAGTGGCGAGCTGGCGCGCCGCTTGATCGGCCTGTTTCTGCCTGACGCCGAGCTGGATGGGTGGCGTCCTGCCCTCGCGGGGATGGGCTTGCCGAACACGTCGCAGTGGAAGGAACGCATTCTCTTCCACGAGTACTTCCACGGGGATGATGGGACGGGGCGTGGCGCGAGCCACCAGACCGGTTGGACGGCGCTGGTGGCTGAACTCATCCGTCGCTACGGAGGACGCGGGCCCGCGTCCCCGTAGCCCTCAAGCTCGTTGGCTGGCGCTTCGCGAGCGCCGGCCGAGGAAGCCGAGGCCGAGGAGGCCCGACAGCAGCAGCGGCAGGGCAGCCGGCACCGGGATGGCGCTCAGGTCGGACCGCAGGTAGGAGAAGCTTCCTCCGGCACCACCGCCTCGGCCCCAGTCGGTGAACAGAACCTCTAGGTAGATGTCGTCCTCGACCAGGTAGATCACGCCCAGGCGGTCGAGGATGTTGAAGGCGAGCTCGCCCTGGCCGCCGAGGGAGGATGTCCAGTCGGTGAAGTTCAGGGCGGCGAAGTCGTCTGCGCTGATGTCGTCCGGGTTGCCGTTCAGGCCGGCGAAGGCCCAGAGCGTGCCGGCGGGGCTGCCGTCGTCAAAGCCACCTTCGGCGGCCGCGTTGAACAAGCCTTCGACGCTGGCCCGAGTGAGGGAGACGTTGTCGGTGAGGAAGTCCTGATTCTCCGCGAGCTGCGGGTCAGCGAACGGGTCCTTGGTGAAGCTCACGTCGAGCCCGGTGAACACGGTGGCGGCGTGCGCGGCGTTGGCGAGCAGCAGGCCGAGCAGGAGCATCAAGCGCATTTCGAATCCCTCCATGGAGTCCGCCAACGGTTGGGCGGAAGTTCGCGTTGAACTCGGAGGTTATCGCGTCGTTCGCCGAGCCGTAAAGCGGCCGCTGGGGTGGGTGTGACCGATCGGCGATCGGCGAACTGTAACGACGATGTATCAACCGCTTACGCCGGATTATCGCGAGCTCATGGGGCGGCTTGCTCGCGCGGCGTGTGGTGGCCGCGCGGGCGCTCACGAGCGTCGTTAGAGAACTGTGAGATTCGCGCCCTAGACTCGAGGCCGGTCAATCGTTCGGTTCGCTTCTCGGGGGAGACAAGTTGGATAGGTATGTCCGTCGCGCCGCAGCACTGCTCGCGGGACTCACGGTGAGCGGAATCGTCGGCGCGCAACCGCCCGTGCTCACCGAGGATCTCAAGCTCGTGCCGGTGCAGGGCGCGCCCAGCAACCGCTTTGGCCGCAGCGTCGACATCACTGGCACCACCGGGTTGATCGGCGAACCCTTCGCCAACGGCGCCGGGCCGAGCTCCGGGGCCGCCTATCTGTTCGACCTGCGCACCGGCCAACAGCTCGCACGCCTCACCCAGGTGGCGCAGCCCGGTGACGATTCCCCGGCCGAGGACGGCTTCGGTGAAGACGTCGCCGCCGGGGGCAACCTCGCCTTGATCGGCGCACCCAACAACGAGACCGAAGGCATCTTCTCGGGCGCGGCCTACACCTTCGACGTGGGCGACGGCGCGCAAACGGAGCGGTTGCTGCCGTTCTCACCGCCGCCGTTCATGCCGGCGGGCAGTGCCTTCGGAGAACACGTCGCCGTCAGCGACGACGGTAGTCGCATGATCATTGGCGCCCGCGGTGATACGGGCGAGGACGACCAGGGCGCGAACGGCGGAGGCGGGGCCATCTACCTCTACGACAACGTCGCCGGCACCGCCATCAAGGTGTTCGCCAGCGACGCCGCCTTCGCCGACAACTTCGGCACCAACGTGGCGATCTCCGACACTTTCGCCATCGCCAGCGCGCCCTTCAACGATGACGACGGCACCAGCTCCGGTTCGGTCTACGTGCTCGATCCCGACACCGGCGAGGAACTTGCCATCCTGCGCGCGAGCGATGCGGCGCCCCAGGACCTCTTCGGCT
>JBCBZW010000238.1 GCA_039815145.1 Pseudomonadota bacterium | reverse complement strand
TCCAGCGCTGTTGGGCGGCACTGACGGCGACCACCTTGTCGACCAGGGCGTAAGACAGGGCGAGCATCGATCGGAAGCGACCCCGCACGGGCACGCAATGGTGTTCGAAGCCCGCACAGCAGGAGTGTTCGACGAGGATGATTCTGGCCCGCGGGCGTCGCACGCGCAGCAGGAACAGCCAGGGCAGCAGGCGCCAGCTCAGGGAGTCGTGCAGGACGATGGTGTCGGCGTGGCGAGAGGCGGCGCTCCAGCCGCTAGGGTCGTCCACGGCGTGGAGGGACTGGTCGATGTCGGCCAGGGCGCCGCCGTCGACCAGGGTGTGGAGCATCCGCGTGACGCCGCCGAGCCGCGTGTCGCGTAGAAGGTGAACAACTTTGCCAGGTGTCATGAGGTGGCTCCCCGTGATCCGGTGACGAGGCGTTCCAAGGCGACGTACCAGGAGTCGCGTAGCACCTTGAGGGCCAGGCAGGCGGCGAGGGTGGTGGTGGTCTTGACGGGCTCGGCCGCGATCATCGCGGGGTGGCAGCGCAGGGCTTGGGCCATGAGCTGCGAGGCGAAGCCGCCATCGCGCTGGGCCACCAGGCGTCGGGCGAGGTAGCGGAGCTGGTAAGCGCGCGCGACGGACTCGTAGCGAGCGGTGAAGACCGGGTCGATGCGGCGCGCGTGCTCCACCATCTGCTGCCAGCTGTCGAACTGCTTGATCACGTCGGCAGAAAGACCACTCTCGGCGATGCGGTAGGCCGTGAGCTGCTCACCGATGCCGCGAAACTCCCACGGCGTGGTGAGGGCGATGCGCACCCAACACTCGATGTCTTCGCTCTGGCGAAAGGTCTCGTCGAAGAATTCGGGGCGATTCTGCTCCGGGCGATGGAAGGCGATCTGATCGAACACTTCGCGCCGGATAACGGCGGCGGACCCGTTGCCGACCGGGTTGCGGCAGAACACGCGAGCGGGCGTCACCCGTTTGAGGCGCGGACGCTGAGCGAGGCCGAGGGGGCGCCCGTCGCTGCCGATCAAGGCGGAGGCGCTGTAGCTCACGCCCACCTGCGGCTCCCGGTCGAGCAGGGCGACGTGGCGCTCGAGCTTGTTCGCCATCCAGCGATCGTCGCTGTCGAGGAGGGCGATGTAGCGCCCATCCGCAGCGGCGATGCCGGTGTTGCGCGCGCCGGCGAGGCCACGGTTCGCCTGGCGGATCAAACGCACGCGAGGGTCTTGCGCCTGGAGGGCGATCTCGCCGCTACGCTCCGGGCAGCCGTCCTCCACCACCAACAGTTCGAAATCCTGGAAGCGCTGCGCGAGCACCGAATCGACGGCTTCGCGAATCGTCTTTGACGCCCGAAAGGCGGGCATGATCACGGAGACCGTAGGCATGGTCGTCCTCCTAGCTATGGTTGTGGGCGAACGGCAGGCGCAGGGCGTGGGCGAGGCTGCCCAAGGCCGAACGCTGGACCAGGGGCGAGGCGTCGCTGGGCCGAGGCGCGAGCGCCCGGCGCAGGTGGGCGAAGGCCTCGCGCAGGGGGCGACCGGTGCGCAGGGCCTGCCGCGCGAGGTAGCGGTGGTAGGTGGCCTGCGCCTGGGCGAGGGTCGTGCCATCGAGCCCCGGGATGGCTGCGATCATTCGTTGCCAGCCGCTCAGCATGGCCTCGAGGTTTGCCGAGGCGCTGTCGGTGCTCACCCGGTAGCGCACGAGCGTGCAGTTGATGGCCTCGATACGGGCCCCGCGCATCAGGGCGCGAACCATCAGCTCCTGGTCCTCGGCATGATGCAGGCGCTCGTCGAAGCCGCCTATACGATCCATAAGGCGCTTGCGTGCCACCAGGTTGGATGACGTGCAGGCGGGGTTGCTGGCCAGGAGTGCCTCCAACGCAAGGGGCCCCCTTGGCATGCGGCTGCGGCGGGCGCAGGGCTTGCCGTTCCCGTCGATCGGTTGAATCCGGGCGAAGCTCATATCGATTTCCGGGCGGAAGTTGAACAGGGAGATATGGGTGGCCAGCTTGTCGTGCTGCCAGAGATCATCCGCATCGAGAAACGCGATGATCTCGCCGTTGGCGTGGCGTAGGCCTAGGTTGCGTGCGGTCGAGGGGCCGCCGTTCTCCTGCGACAGCACGCAGATGCGCTGGTCGTGGCGCGCGGCCTCGAGGGCGATGGCGATGCTGTCGTCGGTGGAGCCGTCGTCCACGATGAGCAGCTCCCACTCGGCGTAGTCCTGGGCGAGCACGCTGCGGATGGAGTCGTCGAGGGTGGCCTGTGCGTTGTGCACGGGCATGATGATGCTTACGGTTTGCATAGCGTTCTCCGGGTGGTGGTCGAGAGGGGCCCCAGGACGTACGCGCAGAGCAGTCCATCGCAGGCCCAGGTCAGAAAGGTGTACGTGTGGACGGCGCCGCCGACGCCGGCCGCCAGCGCCGCGGCCATGACCGCGCCGAGGGTGAGTACGGTGCTGCCCCAGGCCCACGCTGCATCGCTGGCGGTGCGATGGGTGGCGCGCAGGTATTGCTGGGCGAGGCCCCCCGCCAGGCGGGCGGGCGCGGCCAGGCAGAGCACGGCGATCAGGGCGACCGCGTCGCGCCAGTGCTCGCCGAAGAGCAGCGGCACGTAGAAGGACGCGCCTAGCGATTGCAACAGGGCGATGGGCCCGACCACGAGCAGTCCCAGGCGCATCAGCGAGGGCAGTTCGCGCTCGGGCGTCTCACTTCGGCACAGTCTGGGGTAGGCGATCAGGGAGAACGCGCCGCACAGAGCGAGGCTGATCCCGAGTCCGGCGTTGAAGGCGAAGACGTAGAGGCCGAGGGCATCCGCACCGAGGATGAGCCCGAGCAGCAACTTGTCGCCGTGCAGGCGGGCCGTCGCCGCCAACTCCGCGATCGCCACGCCGGCGCCGAAGCGAAGCAGCGGCCACGCCGGCGCAGGCGGCACCGTGGGATCCGGGCGCCAGGGGCGAGCGCTGCGTGTGCGCAGCAACCAAATGGGCGCCACCAGCAGCTTCGGCACCACGAGTGCCCAGACACTCGGCCACAGCAGCAGCAGGGAGATCGTGAGGAGGTTGTCCGCCACCATCTGGGTGGCAGCGATCTCGGCCGTCTTGGTCAGCCGACCCTCGCGCATGATCAGGAAGCAGGAGACCAGCCCCGGTGCCATGATCGGGTACACCAGCGCGAGACTCGCCAGGAGCGGGAACAGGACCGGCGCGTCCATCCAATGCGCCAGCAGCAGTCCGAGCAGGCACTGGAGCCCCGCAACGCTCAGGCAGATCCCGTAGACCAGGCGCTGGCACGTCCGCGCGTACGCCGCGAGATGGGCGCCATCCACCGCGATCAGCTGCGGCCCCAGGCCACCGTTGGCGACCGACTTGATCAGCTCGCTGACGGCGACGGCCAGAGCGGCAAGGCCGAGCTCGGCCGGGCTCAGGCAACGAGCGGCGACGATCGCGGCGAATATCCGTGTTAGGCGCGTGGCGCCTTCGCTCGCACAGAAGGCGCCGAATTGGCCGAGGAGGATGTGGCGGGGGTCCGTCATGGGCTGGCTCGTGGTTGATTCGGGGAGTGCTTCTCCACGAACCGGGCCAACTCCTCCCAAGCGCCGCCTAACTCACTGATTACCCGCTGCTAATCCTCCGAACGTGGCGCCTACGCCAGATCTGCAGGCGTGTCGACTTTGCGATGTGCCTCGCCTTCTGCGACCGCTTCGTTGCGTTTCGCGAAGGGTATTCCCTTGCGCATGCCGTCGTGGACCCAGGGCGCGTGCAATTTCAGTGACTTAGGCCGTTGGCACAAACCCTGCTTTGGATGGGCAACACAACCCACGCAGGAGAGCCCCGCCATGAACGACTGCAACCGACCGTGCCGACCCGACGAGACGCCCAACCCGACGCGATTGCTGGGGCTGGCATTGGAGCGTGGCACGCTCGAGGGGGCGGTGGAGCGCATCGTCGCTGACGTCGAGCGCGGTGCGAAACGCCGCTACGCGTTCGTCAACGCCCACGGCTACAACGTGATGTGGGGATCTGCGTCCTACCGCGAGGCGCTCGAGAGCGCCGATGCCTTGTTCCCCGACGGCACGGGCGTGCGTTGGGCGGCGCGCTGGG
>JBCBZW010000237.1 GCA_039815145.1 Pseudomonadota bacterium | reverse complement strand
TCCTCGAGTCCCTGCTCGATCGGGTGGATCAGCTGATCGTCGGCGGCGGCATCGCCAATACTTTCATCGCCGCGGCGGGCCACAACGTCGGCAAGTCGCTCTACGAACCGGATCTCCTGGACACGGCGCGCGCGCTGGTGCAGCGCGCAGCGGACGAGGGCCGCAGCATCCCGCTACCGACGGACGTGGTGGTGGCCGCGGAGTTTGCAGACGATGCCAGCCCGAGGATTTGTGCCGTCGACGATGTGCGCGAGGACGAGATGATCCTCGATGTGGGGCCCGAGACGGCGCAAGCATTTGCACGTGTCGCCCTGGCGGCAGGTACCATCGTCTGGAACGGCCCGGTGGGTGTGTTCGAGTTCGACCGCTTCGGCGAGGGCACCCGTGCCCTGGCCACGGCGGTGGCCAAGAGCTCGGCCTTTTCCATCGCCGGCGGCGGCGACACGGTGGCCGCCGCGGAGAAGTACGGCGTGCTCGATCGCCTCTCCTACGTCTCGACCGGCGGCGGTGCGTTCCTCGAATTCCTCGAGGGTCGCGAGCTGCCCGGCGTCAAAGTACTGCAGCGGAGCGAATAAGCTGTGATCGACCCCATTCAGGCGCCGGCCCGACGCCGGCGCACCAAGATCGTTGCGACCTTGGGCCCTGCATCCTCCACCCCCGAGTCCCTGCGCAAGCTCATCGAGGCGGGCGCGGACGTGTTCCGGGTGAACTTCTCCCACGGCACGGCCGAGCAGCAGGGCGCCCTGGTGGAGGCAGCGCGCCAGGCCGCCCGCGAGGCCAATCGCGAGGTGGCGATCCTCGGCGATCTGCAAGGACCTAAGATCCGCATTGACAAGTTTCGCGATGGACCTGTGATGCTCGAGGACGGCGCACGCTTCACCCTCGACGTGGGCCTCGATGCCAATGCCGGGACGGTCGACTCCGTGGGCGTCACCTACAAGCAACTCCCGGGCGATGTACGCCCCGGCGACGTGTTGCTGCTGGCGGATGGGCAGATCGTCCTCGACGTGGAGGCGGTGGAGCGCGAGCGCATCATCTGCCGGGTGGCCACGGGCGGTGAGCTCTCGGACAACAAGGGCATCAACCGCCAGGGTGGTGGCCTCTCCGCCGAGGCGCTCACGCAGAAAGACCTCGACGACATCAAGACCGCCGCCAAGCTGGAGATGGACTACCTGGCCGTCTCCTTCCCGCGCGAAGGGCGGGACATGGACTACGCCCGTGGCCTGCTCGAGGAGGCCGGCGGCAAGGCCCTGATGGTGGCCAAGGTGGAGCGCGCCGAAGCGATCACCAACCTGCGCGATATCGTGGAGGCGAGCGATGTGATCATGATCGCCCGTGGCGACCTCGGCGTGGAGATCGGCTTCGCCGAGCTGCCGGCGCTGCAGAAGGAGATCATCAAGACCGCGCGCGAGATGCACAAGGTCACGATCACCGCCACGCAGATGATGGAGTCGATGATCTCCAACCCCATCCCGACCCGTGCGGAAGTCTCCGACGTGGCTAACGCGGTGATTGACGGCACGGATGCGGTAATGCTGAGCGCCGAGAGCGCCGTCGGCCGCTATCCGACGGAGGCAGTGGCTGCCATGGCCAAGGCCTGCCAGAGCGCCGAGCGTGTGCGCACCACGATGGTGTCCGGCCACCGCCTCGACGCCAAGTTTGCGTACGTGGACGAGGCCATCGCCATGGCCACCATGTACGTGGCCAACCACCTCGACGTGGCCGCCATCGTCGCCCTGACCGAGTCCGGCTCCACGGCGCGCTGGTTGTCGCGGATCAGCTCCGGCATCCCGATCTTCGCCTTCACCCGCCACGAGCGCACGCGCCGTCGCGTGAAGATCTACCGCGGCGTCTACCCCGTGGCCTTCGACATCACCCACACCACGCCCGCCGAGTCCAACCGCGCCGTCGCCGAGACCCTGCTCAGTCACGGCATCGTGAAGGAAGGCGATCACATCATCCTCACGGGCGGTGACTTCTCCGGCGTCTCCGGCTGCACCAACAACCTGCGCATCGTGAAGGTGTCGAGCGGCGACCTGCAGCCGACGGGCAAGATCGGATGAGCGACGGCCGCTTCGAGGGCAGCCAGCGCTACGTCGCGACGGAGGACCTCGCCCTCGCCGTCAACGCGGCGCTCACCTTGGAGCGCCCGCTGCTCTTGAAGGGCGAGCCGGGCACGGGTAAGACCCAACTCGCCCAGGAAGTGGCGGCCTCCCTGGGGGCGCCGTTGATCGAGTGGCACATCAAGTCCACCACGCGCGCCGTGCAGGGCTTGTACGAGTACGACGCCGTCGCCCGCCTGCGCGACTCCCAGCTCGGCGATCCACGCGTCGAGGACATCGCCAACTACATCAACCGCGGCAAGCTCTGGCAGGCCTTCGACGCCGACCAGCGCCCGGTGCTGCTGATCGATGAGATCGACAAGGCCGACATCGAGTTCCCCAACGATCTCCTGCAAGAGCTCGATCGCATGGAGTTCTTCGTCTACGAGACGCGGGAGCTGGTGAAGGCCAAGCAGCGCCCGGTGATCATCATCACCAGCAACAACGAGAAGGAGTTGCCCGACGCGTTCCTGCGACGCTGCTTCTTCCACTACATCCGCTTCCCGGACCAGGAGACGATGAAGCAGATCGTCGAGGTGCACCACCCGGCGCTGAAGCCCGAGTTGCTTCGGGCCGCGCTGGAGGCCTTCTTCGACCTGCGCGACGTGCCGGGCCTGCGCAAGAAGCCCTCCACGTCCGAGCTCCTCGATTGGATCAAGCTGCTGGTGGCCGAGGACATCCCACCCGAAGTGCTGCGCAGCGAAGACAAGCGTAAGGCGCTGCCGCCGCTCTACGGTGCGTTGCTCAAGAACGAGCAGGACCTGCACCTGTTCGAGCAACTGGTCTTCCTCGACCGCCGCCGCGGCGGATAAGCGGCCTATTCCGGGAGCTCGCCCGCCGTGCTCGTCGACTTTCTCTTTCACCTGCGACGCAGTGGCCTCAAGGTCACCACCACCGAGTTCCTCACCCTGCTGGAGGTGATGAAGTCGCACCTGCCCGAGTTCAGCATCGAGCGCTTCCACGGCCTCGCCCGCACGTGCCTGATCAAGGACGAGTCGCTCTACGATCGCTTCGACCGCGCCTTCTCCGCGTACCTCGCGGGCGTTGAGGTGACCTTCGAGGGGTGGGGTGAGTCCCTGCCCGAGGATTGGCTGCGCCAGCAGGCGGAGCTGTACCTGAGCGATGAGGATCGCGAGCAGCTGGCCAAGAACGCCCAGAGCTGGGAACAGCTGCTCGAGACCTTACGGCAGCGTTTGGAGGAGCAGGAGGATCGTCACGAGGGCGGCTCGAAGTGGGTCGGCACGGCCGGCACCTCGCCCTACGGGGCCTACGGTGATCACCCCCAGGGGATACGCATCGGCCAGCGTGAAGGGCGTCGGCGCAGTGCCGTGAAGGTGTGGGACCAGCGGGAGTTTCGCGATCTCGATGGGTCGCGTGAGCTGGGTACGCGCAACTTCAAGATCGCCCTGCGACGCTTGCGGCGCTTCGCCCGCGAGGGGGCGGCGACGGAGCTGGACCTCGACGCCACGATCCGCGACACCGCCCGCGACGGCGGCCTGCTCAACGTGCGCGAGCGACCCGAGCGACGCAACGTCGTGAAGCTGCTGCTGTTCCTGGACGTCGGCGGGTCAATGGATCCCTTCGCTCGGGTGTGCGAGGAGCTGTTCTCGGCGGCGCGGGCGGAGTTCGGACAGCTGGAGTACTTCTACTTCCATAACTGCGTGTACGAGCGGGTGTGGCGGCAGAATCGGCGGCGCCAGTCGCTGAGCACCCCGTTACCTGAGGTGCTGCGCACCTATCGCTCGGACTATCGTGTGTTGTTCGTGGGGGATGCGTCGATGAGTCCCTACGAGCTCACGCACATCGGCGGCAGCGTGGAGCACTGGAACGAGGCGCCGGGAGCGGCGTACCTGGAGCAGATTGCGGAGCACTTCCCAAGGGTGGCGTGGTTGAACCCGTTGCCGCGGGAGGAGTGGGGTTATACGCAGTCGGTGCAGATCGTGTCGCGGCTCATGGGGGAGCGGATGTATCCCCTGACGCTGGATGGCTTGGATGGGGCTGTGCGGTCTCTGCGAGGCGCGGGCGGCGTCCGT
>JBCBZW010000236.1 GCA_039815145.1 Pseudomonadota bacterium | reverse complement strand
TCGCCGTGGCGCTGGCGGTCGTATGGCTGGCGTCGACGAACTCACCGACCTCCAACGCCGTCTGCAGGTACGCGAGGTTGCTCTGGATGCCGTCGATACGCATGGCTTGCAGGCTCCCCTGCAGCTGACGCCGGGCCGCGTCACGGTCCTCACCGTGGGCCAGCACTTTGACCAGCATGGGATCGAACTCCGCTGGCACGGAGACGCCCGCCTGGACCCACCCGTCCACGCGCACCTGCGCATGCGGTGGCGGTAGCGTTAGGGCCGTGATCAGCCCGGGTGCCGGGCGGAAGCCGCGCGCGGGGTCTTCCGCGTAGACGCGCGCTTGCATGGCGGCGCCGTGCCTCTCGGGCACGGCCAAGAACTCGCCCTCACCGCTGCCGAGGCGCACCATCCACTCGACGAGATCCACACCCGTGATCATCTCGGTCACGCCGTGTTCGACCTGCAGGCGGGCGTTGACCTCGAGGAAGTAGAAGGCCTCGCGATCGCGGTCGTAGAGGAACTCCACGGTACCCGCCGAGCGATAGGACACGGCCTCCATCAACCGGCGAGCGGCGTCGTGCATCGCCTGGCGTAGGGCGTTCGCCAGGTTGGGGGCGGGCGCCTCTTCGATCACCTTCTGATTGCGCCGCTGGAGCGAGCAGTCGCGGTCGCCGAGCACGATGACCTTGCCGGCTCCGTCCCCGAATACCTGCACTTCCACGTGGCGCGCCGCCGTGACCTGGCGTTCCAGGAACACCCGCGCATCACCGAAACTGTTAGCCGCCTGGCCGCGGACGATCTCGTAGTTGGCACGCAGCGCCGCTTCGTCCTGGCAGGGGCGCATGCCGATGCCGCCACCGCCGGCGCTGCTCTTGAGCATCACGGGCCAGCCGATCGCCTGCGCTTCGGCGAGGGCATCATCGACGCTATCGAGCAGTCCCGTGCCTGGCAGGAGGGGCACGTCCGCCTGCAGGGCAAGCTCGCGCGCCTCGTGCTTGAGACCGAAGCACTCGATCTGCCGCGGCGTCGGGCCGAGGAAGACGATCCCGGCGCCCTCGACCGCCTGCGCGAAGCTCGCGTTCTCGGAGAGAAACCCGTAACCCGGGTGGATCGCGTCCACGCCGTGCTCGCGGGCGATCTCGATCAAGCGATCGCCGTTGAGATAGGTCTCCAGCGCGCTGCCGGCGCCGAGGCACACGGCGTGGTCGGCGTGGGCCACGTGCAGGGAAGCCCGGTCGGCCTCGGCGAACACGGCCACGCTCTCCACGCCCATCGACCGCAGGGTGCGTTGGATACGCGTGGCGATGGCGCCGCGGTTGGCGATCAGTACCCGTCGCATGGCGCTACTGTGGGTCCGGTCCGTCGTAGACCACGAACTCGATCGGCGTCGGGTTGAAGCCGCTGCAGGGGTTGTTGAGCTGGGGGCAGTTGGAGAGCAGCACGAGCACGTTCATCTCCGCCTGCATCTCCACGTAGTGCCCCGGGCCGCTGATGCCGTCTTCGAAGCTGAGTCCGCCTTCTGGGGTGATGGGCACGTTCATGAAGAAGTTGACGTTGGCCGTGAGGTCGCGCTTGGTCAGGGCGTCGTGGTCGGAGAGCATCGCGATGAGGAAGCTATCGCGGCAGTTGTGCATGAACTTCTTGCTGTGTGCGTAGCGCACGGTGTTGCTCTCAGACGCGCAGGCGCCGCCGAGGGTGTCGTGGCGGCCCACGGTGTCGGCGGTGATCGTGAGCATCGGGCGGTTTTCTGTCGAGAGCAGCGTCGACCCGGTGCTGAGGTAGACGTTGCGCTGGGCGCGTATCGTGTCGACCGCCGAGTAGCGTTCGACGGGGTCGTCGGCGTTGAAGAAGAACGCATCGACCGCTTCGTTGCCGAGCGTGTCGACGATGCGGCAGATCTGACCCGCCTGCACGGGGGCGAGGAGCGGTGCGCCGGCGCGTACGGTGGTGCTGGAGATCGGTTCGGCGCTGCTCATGCTTGGGGTCCCTGCGGTGTTTGGGCGAACCATGCCTCAGTGTTCTCGTAGCCGCGCACGTTCTCGGGTCGGGAGTGACGGCACGGATCGTCGGGGCCGGCGGGGCCGGTCCAGTGCACGGAGAGGGCGACGGATCCGCTGGGATAGGTCTCGTAGGGCGCGAGGGGGTGGGGCGCGGTGGAGAGCACCACCAGGCAGTTCATCTCCGCTCGCAGGTCCACCGTGGCCTGTGGCTGTTGGCTCTCGGGGTCGAAGGTCGTGTTGCCCGCCTCGTCCGTGAGGATGCGCGTGAATAGATTGATGTTGGGCACCAGGTCGCGGCGCGAGAGGCCCCAGCGGCCGAGTTCCATGAGCAGGCCGTCGCGGCCGTTGCGGAAGTAGTCGTTGCGCACGGTCTGGAAGTCCGCCTCCCCGTACTGCGCGGTGATCAGGGCCGCGTTGGTGGTGCCGCAGAAGGCGTCGTGCTGGCCGAAGTTGTCGTAGGGGATGGAGAGCAGCACGCGGCCCATGTCCGAGTACAGCACCAGCGGCGAGCCCAGGCGCGAGACGTGCTGCGCCTTGAGCGTGTCCGCCATGTTGTAGCGCTCGCTCTTCTCGTCGTGGTTGACGGCGATCAGTGCTACGTTGGCGTCGCCCTGCACATCCACCAAACGCAGCGTATAGCCCCGCCGCAGGAGCAGGGAGTGATGGCAACCTGCGGGCAGCGTCTCCGTGAGCACCGGGGGCGATAGGGCCGGCGGCGGCGTGGTGTCAGGCATCGGGGGCATGCTCCTTCAGTGGGTGACGTCCGCGCTCGCCTTGGCGCGCTCGCGACGCAGGGGGATGTCGTAGGTGATCCGGGCGCCCGTGGACGGCGCGCTGCCGTCGCCCGGCGTGTCGAGCACCAGCAGGCGCGTGCCGAGCTTGAAGGCCTCGCGCAGATCGTGGGTGACCATCACCACCGTCATGCCACGGCTGCGCCACAGCTCCGTGAGCAGTTCGTGCATGCTGGTGCGGTTGCCGGGGTCGAGGGCCGCAAAGGGCTCGTCCAGCAGCAGCAAGGGCGGTTCGCGGGCGATCGCCTGGGCCAGGGCCAGGCGCTGCTGCATGCCGCCGGAGAGCTGACCTGGGTAGCGCTTGGCCGCCTCGCCCAAGCCCACCCGCTCCAACAGCTCGTCGGCCTGCTTGCGGATCGCCGCCCGACGGGCGCCGAAGCACAGGCCGAAGACGGGATCGCCATCGCGCAGCTCCAGCCCCAGGCGGACGTTCTCCGCCACCGTGAGATGGCGGAACACGGAGTAGCGCTGGTAGACGATGCCGCGCATGGGGTCCGGCTCGGCCGCGAGCGGTTCGCCGCCCAGCAGGATGCGTCCGCTGGTCGGGCGTTCCTGGCCCAGGAGCATCTTCAGCAGCGTGCTCTTGCCGCAGCCGCTGGCGCCCACGAGGGTGCAGAAGTCGCCGGGCTCGAGGGCGAAGTCGATGCCGTTCAGGATCACCGTATCCCCGTAGGCCTTGGTGAGGCTCTCCAGTACCAAGGCGCTCATGCGGGCTTGTCCTTCAGCTGCTGCGCCGTGTGCCAGGGGAAGAGCCCGTGGGTCAGCGCGCGCAGGGACCAATCCGTGAGCCACGCGAGCAGGGTGATCCACACCACGTAGGGCAGGATGATGTCCATGGCGAGATAGCGACGGACCAAGAAGATTCGATAGCCGAGCCCCTCCGTGCTGGCGATGGCCTCGGCAGCGATGAGGAATAGCCAGGCAGCGCCGAGGGAGAGACGGACCGCGTCCAACAGCCGCGGCAGCATCTGCGGCAGGACGATGCGCCAGATGATGCGCCAACTGCCCGCGCCAAGGGTCTGGGCCTTGATCAGCTCCTCGATCGGCAGCTCGCGGATGCGGGCCTCGATGTCACGGGCAATGAAGGGCGCCACGCCGATGGCGATGAGGGTGATCTTCGAGGCCTCATCCAAGCCTAAGGTGATGAACAGGATCGGCAGCAGGGCCAGGGGCGGCACCATGGCGATGGCGGCGAGGAAGGGGGAGACGGCGGCGCGCAGCAGGGGTAGCAACCCGGCTGCGCCGCCGAGGATCAAGCCGGCGCTTGCCCCCCGCGGCTACCCCCAGGGCGACCCGCTTCAAGCTGGCTAGCGTGTCCGTCCAGAACAGGTAGTCGCCCGTGCGCTTGTCGGGCGTGAAGGCCATGCGCTGGAACGCCTCCCC
>JBCBZW010000235.1 GCA_039815145.1 Pseudomonadota bacterium | reverse complement strand
TCGTTGAATTCGAAGGTGATCTGCAGCGAGCCGTCGTCGGCGTAGGTGACGACCTGGCTGCCGGACGGCTCACCGATGGTGAGAAAGTCGTGCTCGACGACCTCCTCCGCCGCTAGCGCGGCCGCGCTCGCCAGCAACGCGAGAGGGAGTAAGGCGATGAGGGGACGCAGCATGGGGAGCTCTCCGACCGAACCATGGACAGCTCCACCTTACCGCGTCCCCGCTACACGTTGCGCGTCATTCGCCTCGTCTATTCGGGGCGCCGCGCCACGATGAACACGGCCTGGGACTTGCCGCCATCGGGCACCCATTGCACTTCCAGCTCAAAGCCCGCGTCGATCAACGCCTGCTCGAACTGCTTGCGCGTGAACACCCGCACCAACGGCAGCAACCCGAGCGCGTGGCCGATCGGGCCGATCAGCCCGAACCACCACATCTTGTCGCCGAGACAGGCGGTGTTGCTCACGAGCACGCCACCGGGACGCAACATGGTGCGCAGGCGCTCAACCGTGCCCTGCCAGTCGTCCAACAGGTGCAGGATGCTGTGGGCCATGATCACGTCGACACTCTGCGCTGGCACGTCGAGGGCCTCGACGGTGCTGACCTCGAAATCGACGTTCTCGACCCGCGCGTCCTTCGCCTTGCCGCGGGCGATTTCGATCATCTTTCGCGAGCCGTCCACAGCGCGCAGGTGACGCACCCGGTGGGCGTGGTGCAGGGCCGTGGTGCCCGTGCCGCAGCCGATTTCGAGCACCTCCTGCTCGGGGCTCAGGTAGCGCGCCGTGACGGCGAGCTTGTGTTCGTAGGCCGCCTCGTCGGGGACGGCTTTGGCGGCGTAGCTGTCCGCGATGCGATCCCAAAATGCCATTGCTGATGTCATGGAGAACCTCCTTCCGCTTTGTTGCCTGACGGGCTCGAGCGGATGCGCCGCTCACGATGGAAGTAGCTTATCCATACGTTTTTCTATAAAAAACACCAAAATTGGAACATCAGATAAGCGAAAACGCATGGATTGGCGATCGATACGCTTCGACTGGAACCGCGCCCGCGCCTTCCTCGTGACGGCCACGGAGGGCTCCCTCTCCGCCGGCGCCCGTGCCCTCGGCACCACCCAACCCACCCTAGGCCGCCAGGTAGCCGCCCTCGAGGAAGAACTCGGCGTGGTGCTCTTCGAGCGCCGGGGACGCGGCCTCGAGCTCACGCCGAGCGGCCTCTCGCTGCTGCAGCACGTGCGCTCGATGGCGGAGGCCGCGAACCAACTGTCCCTCGCGGCGACAGGTCAGGCCACCTCCCTCGAAGGCAACGTGTGCATCAGCGCCACGGAGGCCGCGGCCACCCACATCCTGCCCGAGCTCATCGCCCGCCTGCGTGAGCTCGAGCCGGGCATTCACCTGGAGATCATCGCGACTAACGAAACCAGTGACTTGAAGCGCCGCGAGGCGGACATCGCCCTGCGCGCCTTCAAGCCCACCCAATCGGATCTCATCGCCCGCCACATCGCCGATGCGCGCGCCATGCTCTACGCAGCACCGCACTACCTCGCCGCCTTAGGTCACCCCACGAAGGCCGAGGACTTCAGCCACGCCCACTTCATCGGCTTCGACCGCAGCGAGCGCTTCGTGGAAGCCTTGAACGAACGCGGCTTTCGCCTCTCCCAGCGCAACTTTCCCGTCGTCACCGAGAACCACATCGTGCATTGGGAGATGGTGAAGCGCGGCGTAGGCGTGGGCGTGATGCCGAGCACGATCGGGGATCGTGACCCGGACGTCGTCGCCGTGGTGCCGGACATGGATCCCCTGCCCGTGCCGCTGTGGCTCGTCGCCCATCAGGAACTTCGCACCAACGCAAGGGTGCGGCGGGTGTATGACTTTCTAGCCGACGCGCTGGTCAAACTGCATCGGGAAGCCCCTAGGGGGTAAGCTGCAGGCGTTCCAGTACCGCCCGGCCGACGCGACGTCCCAAGGCCACCCCCTCGGTCGAGTCGTAGGCGAAGTGGATGCCGAGGAACACGCGCGAGCGGCCGCACTCATCCGCCGCCGCCGAGAAGCTCGGGAACTCCCGCGTGGGCGGGATCATGGCGCGCTTGTCTGAGCCAGGCCCCTGGGCATCCACCTTCGGCGTACGCATCACCACCGGGCGCTCGTCACCGAAGACGTGCGCTAGCACCGTCATCGCCGCGCCACAGGCCGTGCCGTGGGCGGACGGATAGGACGGGAACGCGTAGGTGTGGTCGTGGGTATTGGTCCAGGTGGGGTCTGACTCGGTGGCGGGGTTGCCGTCGTCGGGCCAGCGAATCGCCGTGTAAGGTCGCCAGTGGTTGTGGTGGAACTTGCTGTCGAAGCTCGCCACGTAGGCATCGAAGATGCTCGTGTTCAGCCAGGCGAGGAGTTCGGTCGCCTCGCGCAGATCCAGCCTGTCCTCGGCGATGAGCTCGCGCGCGAGGCGGTTGTGCGATCGCTCGACGAAGTCCTTCCACCACAGGGCGAGGTGGGTTTGGTCGGCGGTACGGTGACGGCCGTCCTGGGCGCCGAGGCGGCGCACCTCTTCGTACGCCTCGGCGTAGGCCGCACTCGTGATGGCGGGCGGGGGCTTCACCCGGAATTCCTGTGGCGAGCGCAAGGTGAAGGGGCGGGCCTTGGCCCACCCGGCACCGAAGATGAAATCCGCAGGCGTGCCGGAGTGCTCCGGGAAGGCGGCGTAGACGCCGGGCGCTGGATCCCGCCACCGGTACTCGCCGGGGGATGCCCAGCCGTCGTCCCGGCGCGCGGCCAGCAGACGCTCGGCTGCGCGCTGTGCCCTTGCCGCTGCGGCATTGGCGCGCGCGGGAGGGACATCCGGCGGCACGCTCTCGGCGAGGAGCGTATCCCAACGCCCTCGCGCCTGCGGGTACGCGTGAGTCGCCACGGTGTGCGCCGCAACAGCGGCAGCGTGCGCCGAGGCCGCGCACGGGTGATCGCACCGCAGGGCGTGCGCCATCGCCTGATGGGTGATCGCGGCCGTGCGTACGCCCTTGAGCGTGAGTAGGCCGTCCTCAGCTTCAGCCACCTCCAGGAGCTGCGCGTTCCAGCGTGCAGCCAGGGCCCCATCGGCCGCCATCGCGGACGACGCCCACAGCCACGCCAACATCGCCAACGCCATCCCTGCTCGTGCCATCGCCCTCTCCATCGCCGTTGCCCCGAGGACGCTACTGCTAGCGCACGCGGGGAGCTACTCTTGATTCTGTAGTAAGGCGACAGGAGAGCACACGATGGACGAGCCAGAGGCGGATACAGCCTGCGCACCTCGCACGTCGGAGTACGGGCAGTACTGCCCCCTGGCCCTTGCCGCCGAGCTCCTGTGCCGGCGCTGGACCCTGCTCGTGGCCAGCCGCGTACTCGACGGCTGTCGCACCTTCAGTGAAATCCACCGTGGTGTGCCGCGCATCTCACCCACCCTGTTATCCACGCGTTTGGGCGAGCTCGAGCGGGCGGGGATCATCCGGCGCGTGCCGATCGAGGGTAGCCGTCGCGTGCGCTACGAGCCGACTGAGGCGGGGTTCGAACTGAACGACGTGATCATGGGCATGGCCGTGTGGGGGCAGCGCTGGGGCCGGGAGATGGTGGACGACGACCTCGATCCCGCCTTCCTCGCCTGGAGCATGTCGACGCGCCTGGACACCAGTGCAATGCCGGCGGGGCGAACCGTCATCGAGTTCGAGTTCTCCGGCTGTCCGCACGAGTACGGTCGCGTCTGGCTGATTCACGAGAACGGCAAGGTCGACATGTGTTTGAAGCACCCGGGCTTCGACACCGATGTGTTGGTGAAGGCTGATATCCGTCGGTTCGTGGAAACCTGGCGAGGCTTTCGGGACCTACGGGAAGAGATTGGTGCAGGCCACGTCGTGCTTCAGGGCTCGCCCGCGCAGACCCGGGCGCTCCCCGACTGGTTGCTCCTCAGCAGCCTTGCCCCTCATACGCGTGGTGCTGACTAGCGTCGACTGAACAGCAACCCGTTGAGCGGCCACTTAGTTGATCGACTGCTTGCCGCCCCGGTCCACGAAGGTGGCGGTACGCCGCTGACTACGCTCCGCCTCACTCTCGAGCATGGCGCTCGCGTTCACCTCACGCAGCGGCAGCGATTCGTCTCGAACCAACTCACCGTCGGCAATCAGCGAAAGGTAGCGTG
>JBCBZW010000234.1 GCA_039815145.1 Pseudomonadota bacterium | reverse complement strand
TCGCCCGTGCGATACATGCGCGCCCCAGGCGCACCAGCAAATGGATCCGGTAGGAAGCGGGACGCCGTCAGCGCCGCTCGACCGTGATAGCCCTGCGCAACCGTGGTCCCGCCTATGAACAGTTCGCCTACGACGCCCCGAGGCACCGGCAAACCGTAGCGATCGAGCACGTGCAACCGAGCAGGCGAGAGCGGATGACCTAGCGGCACGGTATCGACGCCATCCGCTGACGCGGCGCGCGCATCGCCGGCGACCGCGCCCACCGTCGTCTCGGTCGGGCCGTAGTGGTTCAACACCCGTGGCACGTGCGGCGATACACGCTCGACGAGACTTCGAGGCAGTGCCTCCCCACCGCATAGGAGCACCTCGCGAGGCAGGATAGCCCGCCGGGCCTCGTCGTCACCGGCACCGTCGAGGAGCGCAGCCAGGTGCGACGGCACGATCTTCAGCACATCCAATGGTGCTTCGCGCAAGGTATCCGCCAACACACGGGCATTGCCCATGGCTTCCTCGCCGAGCAGGCGGATCGTTCCCCCGCTCGCAAGCGGCGGGAACAGCGTCGTGTGCCCCAGATCCGCGGCGAGCGTCGACAGGTTGCCCCAGCGGGCGCCCACTCGCGCCTGGACTACCTGCTCGACCGCATGGACATACTCGGCCAGCTGGCGATGGGTGACGATCACCGCCTTGGGCGTTCCCGTCGACCCAGAAGTGTAGAGGAGGTAAGCGGGCATCTGCTCGCTGGGCAGCGCCGGTGCAACGGTGCCGTGCCCCCTCGGCGCCGGCGGCGTCACATCGAGCGCACGTTGGGGCCACTCGGCGGGGATGCGCGAGGACAGCAGGGAATCGGTGAGCACGATCGCCGCATCCGCATCCTCCAGTCGTGCGCGTAACGCCGCCTGGGGCAGCGCCGGGTCTAGGGGCAGATAAGGCGCCCCCGCGCGCATGGCGCCGAGCATAGCGGTGATCGCGTGGTGCGTCCGGGTCATCACGGCGGCGACCGGCCGCGACGGCGCGGCACCCGCTGCGCGCAACTCCACCGCCAAGGCGGCGCTCGACGCCTCGAGTTCGTCGTAGGACACGCTACGCGCATCGTCGATCACCGCCGGTGAGGGCCCATGGCTGCGAGCAGCGGCGAGAAATCGCTCCAAGAAAAGCATTGCACCTGCTGCTGCAGGCTCCCGGCCAGGCACGACGGCCGCTGGCGACACGGACTCAACAAGCGGATACCGCCTGAGAGGAGTGGCGATGCCTTCGCGAGCCACAGCACCTAGCCAGACGGTCAGGCTAGAGGTTAATGCCTCAATCGCGCTCGGCGTCATACGGTCGGCGTCGAGTTCCAGTGACAGCTGTGGGGCGCGTGCAGAACCGGCCGCTGCCAGCAGCAAGGTCCACGGCGCGTCTGTCTCCGCCGTGCGTACGGCCTCGACAACAGCGTGTTCACCCAGGTTTGCATCGACCCAGGCAATGGCTGGTATCGCCCCCGGATCGTCGCCCTCGGCACCGGCCTGGCCTGGCACGGGGTCGCGGAACCCGAGTTCGTGCTCGCGAGCCTGCTTCATGGTGCTTGCAAGCGAGTCGGTAAGGTCACGGACCGCCTCGTCGCCACTCACGCGAGTGCTCGTTGGCAGCCAACGCGCCAAGGGGCCAAGCAGCGGAACCAGCTCCTCCATCGCCTCGCGGCCGCTCGACGCCACCCGCAGCGACGGCTGCGCAAGGGCCGAGGTGCGGGCGAGGAAGCCGAGCAGCATCGCCACGGCGGCCGCCTCGGCGTGGCGAGCATCGCCCTCGAGCTGGCTCAGCGTGTCCGAAGGAACCGGGATCACGTAGCGCTCGTAGCCGCCCGGTACGTCGGCCGCGCGGTCGATCGCGTGCACGCGGGGCCACCCTGGTGGCCGGCCCTCTGACCCCGCGAAGAAGGCCCTGTCTGCGACGGCTTCTTCGTCGTCCTCATCCTCGAGCCACTCGCGGAAGAAGGTCGATGCACCCAGCCAGTCGAGCGGTTCATCATCGACACCGGCGTCCTCATGAGCGCCGCAAAGCGCGCGAGCGAGGATCATCGCGGAGCGGGTGTCCAGGGCGAGGGCCGATGCCGTGAGCACCAGTCGCACCCCGTCCTCTCCCGTCACGCGCACCACGCGCAACGGTGCTTCACGAGTCAGATCGAAGGGTTCCTGCCACTGTCCCTGCGCAATCCCGTGCACGTCGCCGCCAGGCCGATCCAGCACCATGCCGTCGGCTTCGGGGTCGACACCGTCGACGGCAACGAACGACTGCAGCGGACGGCGGGCGCCCGAGCGAGGCACCAGCCGCAGGCGCAGTATTTGGTGCTGCCGCATGGCGGCGCGAAGTCGGTCGCACAAGGTGGCTAGGCCCACCGATTCGGTGGAGCGAACGATCAGCTGTACGCGCCCCACCCCGCCGCGGCAGTAGCCCGCCGCGATCGTGCCTACCGCGCTCGCCGCAAGCTCCCCGCGCTCACGCCGAGCGAGCATGTCGACCACGCGTTCCTGCTGCGGCGACAGCCAGTATCCGCTCGGTGAGCTCATGACGATGGCTCCTGCGCGATCAGCTCCCCGTCGGGACCGCGCATCCGGCCCATGGCCACGATGATCCGGCGCTCGCCCGTAAAGGGATTGCGTCCGTGGGCTACCCGTTCGTTGTCGACCAGCAGTACGTCCCCGCGTTGCCATGGGAACTCCACCCGCGCCTGATCGTAGGCCCGATCCATCGCGGCCAGGTCCGCCTCGCCGATCGGCGATCCGTCCCCGTAGGTGACGTTGCGCGGCAAGCGCTCGACCCCGAACTTGGCGAGGAGGGCCTCCCTCACGCCTGCGTCCAGATAGGCCGGGTGATGCAAGGCGATCTGGTTGAACCACACGGGCCAACCGTGGTCCGGGTGATCGCACACGGCCGTGCGCACATCGGCGATATGCAGCGTCCCGTCCGTATCCCACTCGCAGGCCGTGCCGGTTTGCGCGCAGGCGGCTTCCACCTCGTCGCGTGAATCGGTGCGGAAGAAGTCCTGCCAACGCACGTCGAGGCCATCGGTGAAGGTGCGCGAGTAGCGCAAGCCTTGCTCGACGAAGCGGGCGCGCACCTGCGCGGGCAACGCCTCGAGCACGACGCGCCCGTCGGCAAGTGGCGTTTCACCGCGCGTTTGCGAGGGCACGACGCAGCCGAACAGGATGCGCGTCGGCCACGTGGTGAGGTGCGAACTCTCGCTGTGAAAGCGGATGGCACGATCGGCCGGATAGGGCGTCGAACCGTACACGCGCCGACTCACCTGAGATCGCGGCAGATCCCCGTACTCCCCGTACAGTTCGCCGAGCAGTGCGCGACCCAACGCTTCGAAGTTCGCCTCCTCGTGAAAGGGGCCACCGCGGAACAACACGACACCATGGCGCGCCAACGCTTCGCTCACGGCGTCGCGCTCGGCACGCACCCAGGCCACCAGGTCGGCGTCGGATCCCCGCGCCTGCACGCACCAGGGCGCGCTCGCGGACGCCGCAGCACCATCGCCACGCGTCAGTCCCGCGATCGATGCACCCGGCTCGATCGGTGATGAGGCCACCCGCGACACGGGCCTCGCCGACGCGCGCTGGAGACGGGCCTTGCGGCCGGCAACCCGCCGCTTGCTACGTTGCTCATCCACCATGCGTTCCTGCTGCGTACGTAGATCGAGGTCGTCGATGATCTTGTTAGGCGCTGAGACGATCGTGCCCAATAGTTGCTCGAAGCGTTGCGCCAATCGCTCGACCCTCTCCCTTGAAAACTTGCCCGCATCGTAGCGCCAGGTGCCGCTCAACCCGGCGTCCGAGCGACGGAAGAAGAAGGCGAGGTCGAACTTGGTGGTTGGCTCCGTTATCTCCAGCACCTGCGCCTCCAACTCACCGAGCTGCAACTGCACGGTGGGCAGGTTTTGCAGGACGAAGAGCACCTGAACGAGCGGCGTGCCCCCGTCCTGGCGCCGATCCCGATCGCCTACGGCGCTTGCCAGGCGGGCGAAGGGTACATCTTCGTGGGCGTAGGCCTCGAGACAGGTCTTGCGCACACGTGCAACCAAATCGGCGAAGGTGGGCCGACCGGCGAGATCCGTGCGCAGGGGCAGCACGTTGACGAAGAAACCGATGAGCCCCTCGGCCGCCGTATGGGTGCGGTGGGCAACGTCCGTTCCGACGACGATGTCGTCGCTGTCGCTCTCGCGTCCGAGCAGCAGTGAGAAGGCGGCCAAACACACCATGAACAGGCTCGCCTGCTCCTGA
>JBCBZW010000233.1 GCA_039815145.1 Pseudomonadota bacterium | reverse complement strand
TTGCAATTCTGCAAGGCATGTCTACGCGATGAACTGGAACGACATACCGATCGCCCTGGCGGTGGCCAAACACGGCTCGCTGTCAGGCGCTGCGCAGGCACTCGGGAAGAACCATTCCACCGTGTTTCGTCGCCTCGCCGCCCTCGAGCAGGACCTCGGCGTACGCCTCTTCGACCGCCTGCCGACGGGCTACACCGCCACCGCCACCGGCAGCGAACTTCTGGCCCACGCCGAGCGCGCGGCGGATGCCGTGGACGATCTCGCCCGCGCCGCCCTGGGACGAGACGATCGGCCCGCCGGCGACGTGCGCCTGACCACCAACGGCAACCTGGCCGCCGATCACGTGGCGCCGATCCTGGCACGCCTCGCCACCACCCACCCCGACCTGCGCGTCGAGGTGATCGTGAGCGACTCCGAATACGACCTCACCCGTCGCGAGGCCGATCTGGCCCTGCGGGCCACTCGCGCGCCGCCGGAACATCTGGTGGGGCGTAAGGTGGGCGACTACCAGTGGCACGTGGTGGGCACGGAGGCGTACTTCGCTCAGCAGGGCAGGCCTCACCGGCTGGAGGACCTAGACACCCACCGCTTCATAGGCCCGGCACCCGCCCTTGCCGGGCTTCCCGCCCTGCGCTGGTTGACCGAGCACATCGGACGGGATCAGGTCGCCACGAGTGCTAACAGTTTTACCAGCATGGCCGCGATGGCTAAGGCAGGGTTGGGGCTGGCAGTATTGCCTAGCGACCAGGTCGATCCCGCCCTGCAGCGGGTGCTGCGCGTGCCCTTGCGCCCCGCCCAGTGCGGGGCCCTATGGCTACTCAACCATCCTGATCTGAGAGAGGTGGCGCGCATCCGGGCGGTGTCCGATGCGCTCTACAACGACCTGCGTGCGCACCCCATGTTCGCCCCTCCGCCGGCAGCGGGCTAACGCTATCCTTCGCCTTCGGCCGCCCCGCCGCGCTTGAACTGGCGCAGCAACCAGGCCCTGGCCACGGCCCAGTCTCGCTTGACCGTGCTCTGGGAGATATCGAGCGCCTCAGCGATCTCCACCACGTCCAACCCGCCGAAGACACGGCACTCTACGATCTGCTCCTGGCGCGGGCTCAGGGCACGCAGTTGGGAGAGCGCGTCGTCCAACTCGATGATCTGCTCCAGCGCTTCACCCATGGCCAGCTCCTTGTCATCGAGGAGCGTGAAGTGCACGTCGCCACCGCGCTTCTGCCGCGAGCGCGAGCGGGCGTGATCGACGATGATTCGGCGCATCGCCTGAGCGGCTGCACCGAAGAAGTAGGATCTTCCGCGCGAGGAGACGCGCGTGTCATCCACCAGCTTGAGGTACGCGTCGTGCACCAGGCCTGTGGTGCACAGTGAGTAGCGCTCCTGTTCCCGTCCCAGCTGACGGCTGGCGATGGCGCGCAGTTCCTCGTAGACGAGCGGCAGCACGGCCTCCATGCGCTTGGAACCGCTGCCGTCACCGGCGACCAACAACTCTGTTAATGCCCCGCGTTCGCCGCCGGCGCGCGGCGCATCCGCATTCCCGGCCATGGTCCTTGCCTCTCGCGGATCAGCGTCGATGGCTCCGATCCTACGCCCAAGGCAGTTACACCCTCAAGCAGCGCCGAGGCGCACCTGTCCAGAGGGCGAACAGCCCAGCGGTGGATTGGGTGTGAGTTCGGCAGGCGGGCCAGGAAGCGCTAGGCGGCCTTGCCCTGCTTGGCGGCGCGCAGGGCAGCCGTGCCACGCATGTAGAGACGGTGCAGCAGCGATACCCTATCGATGAACAGACGGCCGGCGAGATGATCCATCTCATGCTGCAAGCAGACCGCGTGCATGCCCTCAAGCTCGCGCTCGAAGACGTTGCCGGCAAGGTCTTGGGCCCGAACGCGCACGGCGGTGACCCGCGGCACGACCCCTTCGAGACCGGGCAGCGACAGGCAGCTCTCCTCCACCATGCAACGCTGGCCCGTGAGCTGCACCTGGGGATTGATGTAGATCTCAGGCGTGTTGCGCTCCTCGCTGAGATCCATCACCAGCAGCTGTATAGAGCGACCTACCTGCGGCGCCGAAAGCCCGATGCCAGGAGTGCTGTGGAGGGTTTCGATGAGGTCCGACGCGAGCGTCGCCAGCTCGCCGTCGAAGCGCTCCACGGGCTCCGCCACCGCCCGCAGACGTGGATCCGGCTCTTCGAGAATCGTCAGGCAGGCCACCCCAGCTCCCTCCTACGCCAACTCCGCGCTTGCGGAGCCGAGCGCTGAGTCATCTTTCTGGCGAAGCTGGCGCTTGCGCAAGAGCGGCCAGATGGCCACCAGCGTCACGACCAGCAACGTGATCTCCAGCGCGTAGACCGCGTGGTAGCCAAGGGCTACGCCCCCGCCATCCACGCCACCGAACAGTCCGGTGACCACGTCTCGTATCGCCCCGCTGAACGCGACGGCCAGCCCCGCCGCGGTCGCCTGCACCGCTCCCCAGGCACCGATCGCGAGGCCGGCCTGCTTGGCCGGGGCACGCGACATGGTGGCCGTGAGCGTTGCATGGCCGAACAGCGCACCGCCGAATCCGATCAGGAAGTTGCCGAGCAGGAACAGCGGCGGCACTTGCAGTGGCGCGGCAGCGATGACCAAGGCAAAGGCCGGCAGGCCGACGAGGGAGCCTAGCAATGCTGCTCGGTAGGGGTCTTGGTGGCGACGGCCGAGGCTGTAGGAGGCGTAGGCAAAGCCGAGCAGTCCGCCGAAGGCAAGGATCGCGGTGAGACGCGTCGTCGCACTCACGGACAGGGCCAGCACCTGCCCGCCGAAGGGCTCGAGGAGAATGTCGGCCATGCCGAAGGCCATGGTGCCGAGGCCGACGACGGCCAGGCGCCGGGTGGTGCGCTCGCCTTCACAGAACCGGGCCCAGGACTCGCTGAAGCTCGGGTCTTGGCGCGCGGCCTCACGGGTCTGCTGCGTCGTCAAGCGGGCCTCTTGCTTCCACATGGCGATGCCGTTGAGCAGCATGGTCACCACGGCGGCCCCCTGGATGACCTGTACCAGTCGTCCAGGATTGAAATCACTGAGTGCCCACCCGAACACCAGGGCGCTGCCCATCATGCCGAGCAGCAACATCACGTACATGAGGCCCACCACCTTCGGATGGGACTCGGGGGGTGTCAGGTCGGTCGCGAGGGCGAGGCCTGCGGTCTGGACCGTGTGCGCGCCAGCGCCCACCAGCAGGAACGCAACCGCCGCCGACAACTGCCCCAGCCACGCGGGCGCGTCCGCGGCACCGCCCTTGCCTGCCAACACCAGCAAGGCGAAGGGCATCACGGCAAAACCGCCCCATTGCAGCAACGTCCCCTTCCAGATGAAGGGCACACGGCGCCAGCCGAGCTCGCAGCGATGGGTATCGGAGCGGAAGCCGATGAAGGCGCGGAAAGGGGCGAAAACTAGGGGCAAGGCGATCATCAACCCGACCAGGGAGGCGGGGACGCCAAGCTCTACGATCATGACCCGATTGAGCGTGCCGACGAGCAGCACCAGCGCCATACCCACCGACACCTGGAAAAGTGAGAGGCGCAGTAGGCGGGAAAGTGGGAGGTCGGGAGTGGCGACGTCGGCGAAGGGCATGAACATGGGACCGAGCTCGGCCCACATGGCCACCAGTCTACTGCCCTCCTGTTTTGCCATCGTCTTCCTGACCCGTTTCCTTAGCTAGGAGGGGGTCGGGGAACTCCCCGACCCCTGACACTCACTAAGCGATCAGCACCTCTATTAGGCGCCGCCGCCGTTGAAGAACGCAGCCACCCAAGGGGTGTTGTTCATGATGGCGTGGTGCACGACCAGCGACACGGTGATGACGCCGCCGAGCAGCAGGGGCAACCCGATGGTCGGGTTGACGACGGTCCACATTCTGCCGTTGTTCATGGATCGTTCTCCTTATGAGCCCAGCCACGGCGAGTAAACCGCCGCGAGGATGTGGGCAAAGATAGAAATGGTCATGAACACACGCGTGCCATCGATGACCTGCTTATGCAGTTCTTCCGACTGCCGTATGGTGAGGCCAGTCGGGCCGACCCACTCTGAATCGCTCATTGCAATTAGCTCCCGATATCAAGATAGCTAGGCGAACTCTCGACGACGCCATCCGAGACGTCATCCTCACTTCGCGCTGCCCTGGAGCCAGATCTGCCGCCTCGCGAACACACCCCACCCGAGCACCGCGTATCTCCACTTCCTAAGGTGGAGACCTAACCGAAGACCCCCAAAAGAGAAATCGGTCCTGTGAAGCTACAAATGGGCCAGAGGCATGTCAACGCTAGTTGACGCACTATATGACAATTATTGCTGACGGTCCAAGGAAGTGACGGGCGAGCCC
>JBCBZW010000232.1 GCA_039815145.1 Pseudomonadota bacterium | reverse complement strand
CCCCCCTAACACGGGCCACCCCCCCCGCCCGCCCCTCCCCGCTCCAAGCACTTCCCCGCTGGAGCGCTCATCGCCGACCCCCTCGAAGCGGCGTATCCTTGAGCGAATACCAATCTAGTTACCGGTTCGCTACGAGGAGACACCCACGATGAACGCTGACGACCGCAAGCGCCGGGCTGCTGAGCAATCGCTCCAGTTCTTGCAGGAGGACATCGTGCTCGGCGTGGGTACGGGAAGCACCGTGAACCACTTCATCGAGCTGTTGGCACAGGAGCGCCCCTCCCTGCGGGCGATCGTGTCCAGCTCAGACGCCTCCACCAGCAAGCTCACCGAGGCGGGCTTTACCGTGTCGGACCTCAACAGTGTCGGCGCAGTTGATCTCTACGTGGACGGTGCGGACGAGGCGACCCGACACCTGCAGTTGATCAAGGGCGGCGGGGGTGCACTCACCCGCGAGAAGATCATCGCCGGCGCGGCCCAACGCTTCGTCTGCATCGCCGACGACTCGAAGCTCGTGAACGTGCTCGGCAAGTTTCCCCTGCCGGTCGAGGTGATCCCGATGGCACGCAGCTTCGTCGCCCGCAAGCTCATGGGGGCAGGCGGCCGACCGGTGTTCCGAGAAGGCTTCGTCACCGACAACGGCAATCACATCCTCGACGTGCACGGCCTCGACCTCGTCGACCCCTCACGCACGGAACGCGAGTTCAACCAGATCCCCGGCGTGGTCACCGTCGGCCTGTTCGCCCTGCGCGGTGCCGATGAACTGCTGATCGGCACCGAGGACGGCATCGAGCGCCACACGGCTCGCCGCTAGGGAAGCTCTACACAAGTCGTGCAGAGCTTCCCTAGGCGCTCGCCGACGCTTTCATCAAACCGTCAGACCGCGATAACGCACTGTTCATATCTGTGATGCCCCATAGCCCGCAGTGACGGGCACCGCGCCGCGTGCTGTCCGTCGTGTCATCACGCACGCACTTCGGAGGCATCACGCAATGACCCCACGCAAACCCCGAGTCGATCACATCCGCCGGCGCCTCGTCGGCGGTGTAGGCGGCGCCCTCGCCGCCAGCAGCTTCAGCTTGCCCAGCCTGGCCCGTCCGGGGGGCTGGAGCCCACGCACCTCTCGCCGATCGGCCCTGTTCACCCTCGGTGTCGCCTCCGGCGATCCACAACCGCGTCGCGTTACCCTGTGGACACGGCTCGCCCCCGATCCCCTAAACGGCGGTGGCATGGACGAGGTACCAGTGGAGGTCACCGTCGAGGTGGCGAGCGATCCAGACTTTCGCGACGTCGTTCGCAGCGGCACGGTGATGGCACTGCCCGAAGCAGGTCACGCCGTGTCCGTGACCGTGCCGGCACTGACGCCCAACACCTTCTACTGGTATCGCTTCAGCGCACTTGGCGAGACCAGCCGCGTGAGGCGTACACGCACCTTCCCGTCACGCTTCGAGCAGCCGGAGCAGATGCGCTTCGCGCTCGCCTCGTGCCAGAACTACACGGCCGGCTTCTACGCCGCCTACCGCGACATGGCCGACCAGGATCTCGACTTCGTCGTACACACGGGCGACTACATCTACGAGGGCGCCGCAGATGAGGCGACGCCTGAGTCTCGCCGGCACGTCGGCCCCGAGTGCACCTCGGTGGTCGACTACCGCAACCGCTACGCCCAGTACCGCCTCGATGAGAACCTGCAGGATGCGCACGCCGCGTTCCCCTGGATCGTGACCTGGGACGATCACGAGGTGGACAACAACTACGCCGCCCTCGCCCCCGAGGACGATCAACTCCCCGAGGACTTCAGCGCGCGCCGTAGCGCGGCCTACCAGGTGTACCGCGAGAGCATGCCTCTGGGTGCGCGACAAACGTTGAACGACGACAATGAACTGCAGCTCTTCCGTCGTTTCACCTTCGGCGACCTCGCTCAGTTCCACGTCCTCGACACGCGTCAGTTCCGCGACGACCAGCCGTGCGATGACATCTTCCCCGCCTTCATTGATGTCTGTCCGGAGATCGTCGACCCGAACGGCACCATGACCGGCGAGGAACAGGAGCAGTGGCTGTACAACGGCCTCGCCCGCTCGCGCGCCATCTGGAACGTGATGGCACAGCAGGTGATGATGATGCAGTGGGACGTGGGCGCAGCCCTCGGCGCTCCTGGGGCCTTCAACCCGGACGCCTGGGACGGCTACCAGGGGGCTCGCCAGCGCCTACTGGACTTCCTCGCCGCCACCCAGCCCGCCAACCCCATCGTGCTCACGGGCGATATCCACTCCTCGTGGGCCGCGGACATCAAGGCGGACTTCAACGAGGTCGATTCGCCCGTCGTGGCCGCGGAGTTCGTGTGCTCCGGCATCACCTCGAGCTTCGGCGACGAAAACGTGCCGCTGGTGGAGCTCACGCTGCCGTTCAACCCGCACATCCGCTTCTTCGACGGCCTGTTCCGCGGCTACGCCGTGTGCGAGGTGACGCGCGAGCAATGGCGCACAGACTTCCGCGGTGTGGAACGGGTGAGCGATCCGCACTTTACGGTGCCGAGCCCGGACCTCGCTGTCAGCACGATCGCCAGCTACGGCGTGAACGCCGGCGTGCCGGGCGTGGTCGAACTCTAGGGATAATCGCAAGGGAGCGCCGTCGATGGGAAGGCCCGTCGGCGGCGCGAAGGTCAGCTAGCCGGCGTCCGCGTTGCGCATGTTGTAGACGACGATCTGCATACCCTTCACCTCGATGAGGCCCTGCTCCTGCAGGCCCTTCAGCACGCGACCGGCCATCTCCCGGCTGCACCCCACCAAGCGCGCCAACTCCTGACGGCTGACCTTGATCTGCATGCCGTTGCGGTCCGGATGGGACATGGCATCGGGCGACTTGGACAAGTCCATCAGCGCTTTGGCGATACGGCCGGACACGTCCATGAAGGCGAGGTCCGTGACCTTACGATTGGTGCGATCGAGACGGCCGGAGAGTTGCGTGGCGATCTCGAACAGCAGGGCGGGGTGTTCAGCGGTTAGTTGCTTGAAGCGGGAATAGCTCATTTCGGCAAGTTCGCACTCCGAGCGCGTGCGCACCCAGGCCGAGCGTGCCGGCTCCTGATTGAAGAGCCCCATCTCCCCAAAGAACTGCCCCTTTGAGAGGTAGCTCAGGATCATCTCGCCGCCCTGCTCGTCTTCGAGCATCACTTCCACGGTGCCTTTCACCACGTAGTAGAGCGCGTCAGGCGTCGCGCCAGCATGGATGACCGTGGTGCGGTTCGGCACCGTCTTCATCCGTGCGTGCTTGAGAAAGATTTCGACGACGCCCATGGTGCTACCTAATGAAACGCCCCAGACGCGAGATGCGCCGGCGACGCTGGCCGTAAGAGATTTCGACACCGAAGGGGGTAGCGTAGCGCGTCGGTGCGCAGATGCCAAAGGCGCGGAAGGGCTGTGACCACCGTTTACGATCGGCGGACGGGCGAGACTAGTGCGGCAGGCGGGCGCTCCCGAACCAAAAGCTCATAAGACTCTGCCCCAGATCGCGATACCCCGCCGCGGTATCCGGCTTGGTCACGTACGCGTTGGCGCGAAGGTGATAGCAATCTGCGATGTCGCTCATGTCATCCGACGTGGAGACGATGATGGCGGGGATGGAACTCAACGCGTCGTCGCGCTTCACCGATTCGAGCAGATCGCGGCCGCTCATCCGCGGCATGTTCAAGTCGATGAGCAGCAGATCAGGGCGCGGCCCCGCGCGCAGCTCCTCCAGTGCTTCGACGCCATCGCGTACCGAACTGATGCGTACATCGTGACCCGACTGCTTCAGGGCGCGATCGATCAGCTTGCGGTCCATGAGGTCGTCATCGACCACCAATACGTAACCCGTCATCAAGCACCTCCGGAAACAGACAAAGGCAGCGCGATCACGAAGCGGACGCCGTCTGCATAGTCCGGATCGATGTAGAGCTTACCATCATGGGCTTGCACGATACGGCGGCAGATAGACAGGCCGATCCCCGTGCCCTCGATATCATCGCTGTGATGAAGCCGATGGAATGATTCGAACACACGCTCCTGGCTCTTGAGCGGTATGCCCACACCTCGGTCTTCGAAGTAGACCAGATCCACCCCTCGCTCGTGATTTACCTCGGACCAGATCCGAATCCTCGGCGGGGAGTCACCGGCGTACTTGCAGGCGTTCGAGAAGAGGTTCTGAAACAGCTGAGCGAGCAATTCCGATGACCCCTGCACCCTCGGCAGCGCATCCACCACGACGGCGGCCTTGGACTCCTCCAAGGCGATCGCCGCGAGCGATCGACCTTCCGCCACAACGGACGGTAAGTCGCACACCTCGCGCTCGATGCTGATGGACTCGAGCTTCGAGAGTTGGTGCAAGCTGCTCACGAGCGAGCGCATGCGCCGCACACCTGTGGAGATACCGCGGACCACGTCCTGCACATCTTCGCTG
>JBCBZW010000231.1 GCA_039815145.1 Pseudomonadota bacterium | reverse complement strand
TTCTCCAGCTGTGTGGTGTCGAAGCCGATGCGCTCGTACAGATTGCGCAGGTGCGGCACCTTGAGCGTGCGTTGAAAGTCGCCGTCGATGGAGACGAAGCCGATGTGGGCCTCGCCGTTGGGCCCTGGCGGAATCTCCACCAGCTCGCCGTTGTTGAGCTCCACGTTGGGGCCTAGCCCCGTAGGCAAGGTATGGCAGGTGGAGCAGGCGAAGGGCGCGTCCGCCCGATTCGGCAAGATGAAGTTCTCGAGCCCACGTTGCGCATTGCCATTCGGCACGGGCTCACCCTTGGGCAGTTGATTGCCCGCACCGAAGAACCCGTCCAGGGGCAGGTTCGTCGGTAGCGAGTTGTCCAACTCGCGGTAGGGGTTGGGCGGGAAGTGAATGGTGGCGAGGAAATCCTCGAGGTCCTGCATCTCCTCGGGTTCGAGCGCCTCGTCGTCGCCCTGCAGGTTGACGAAGGTGGCGTTGAACACTTCAATCCCCGCCCGGTCGCCGCGCCAGTGATGGGGCTCCTTGCCGATCACGTCCTGCAGGGTCTGAGTGACCATCGGCCCCTTCATGGGATGCCACTCGTCGTCGAAGCCGAAGCGCAGCCCGTTGTTCCACGCACCCTTGTTGGCGTCCGCCGTGGACTTCATGACGCCCGTCGGATCACCGAGATCCCAGGCCAAGCGATCCATACGTGCGTCCGTGTGGCAGGAGGCACATGCGGCCTGACCCAAACCGGAGGTCTGGCGTGTGTTGTAGATATGCTGTCGACCGGCTCGAATGGCCGCGGGAGTGGGATCGAAGAACGCAGCTCGCGCCGTCTCGACCAACGACGTCGTGCTCACGGTCGAGACACTCGCATCGAAGTGGTTGAGCACGTACAGCTGCTCACGCGCATCGTCCACCACCACGCCCGTCGGGCCCTCGCCCACTTCGATCGGGTTGGCGAGGGCACGATCGCCATCGCCGTCCAACACGACGACGTTGTTCGAGCCCCGTCCAACGACGTACAAGCGCGTGCCCTCGGCGTTCCAAGCCACCCCGCGCGGGTCGCCGACGGACAGATCACGGGTTGCCTGATCCACGGTGGAGGTCTCGTAGTCGAGGTGCGGGTTGAGGTCTGTGACCGTCGCGTCCAATGCCTGAGGATCAACCTGTGCACGTAGCACGCGGATAAAGGTGCCGTTGAGGTTGGGCTCGAAGCGAATCTCGTTGGTGCCGTCCGTGCCCACCACGGTGATCGACCCGCTATCCGGGTTCACCGCCATCGCCATGTTGTGGTTCATGAGGCGGCGTACGTAGCGCACCTCTAGCGTGTCCGTATCGATCACGGCGAGGTCACGGTCGGGCATGTCCCAGCCTTCGACGCGCTCGGAGCGGCGCGAGAGGCTGCCGCTCACGAACTCGGTCCAATCGCCGCTGTTGTCGTCCATCCAGCGCCCATCGACAGTCTTCTTCACCAACAGACTGGTGCGTGGCGGCGCCGGGTTATCAGGATTCATCGGTGGACTGATTTGCGTGCCGTCGTTGGGCACGGGCTCCTGCCCGCCGTAGGGCCCGTCGTTGTCGTTGAGCGGCAGTGCCAACGCGGTGTGGCTGCCGGCGATGATCGTAGAAGCGTTACCGGACTCGAACACCGCCACGTAAACCTCGCTTCCATCGGGGCTAACGCTGAGGGCGCGCGGGTCTTCACCGTTGATCGGCACCTCGAGCGGTGGCGCAGCCAGGTTGCTGGGATCGAACACCTGCAGGCGATTTGCCTGCGAACAAGATACGTAGGCGCGGACCGGGTTGCCGGCAAACACCACATCCGCCGGCTCATCGCCCGTCTGCAGGGTGGCGACGACGCGGAGGTTTTCCAGGTCGACGATGCTGATCGAGTCCGAGACGTGGTTGACGACCCACGCGCGGGAGTTGCCGCGGGCACGCACCGTGACCGGGTCCACGCCCACAGGCACTTCGCCGACCAGCACGGGAGCGCCGGACTCGAGGCTGAACACCTCCAGACGCCCGTCGGCCGTGTTCACCGCTAACAGCCGCTCGCCGCTCGGCGTCATCGCCAAGGGAGCGACCTGCGGCGTTTCGAAGTTGATGAAGCTCTGCGCGGACGCCAGCGACGTCGCGGTGAGAAGGCCGGCGAGCAGCGCGACGCTACCCCCCCGGCGCGTTCGGAAATGACCCATGGTGTTGCCCCCCAACATGCGTGACTGATGTCCACGCGCCGCGATCAATGCCGCGACGTGCTGGTCCGACGATACGCCGGGCTCAAGGGATGAGTCAATAATGTCTCAAAAGAATCTCTACTGTTTCATTTAGCTGGCGCAAGGCCTTGCGTCAGGGTGCGCGCGACCTGGCTGGCTGCGTCGTTGCGGGCTACATCGCCCGTCCCGACGGCGTGCCACCCAGCCCAGATCAGGGCATCGAACGCCGTTGAGATCCAGCGGTCGGGCACCAGGGGGTCGAACACACCGTCATCTTTGAGCCGCACCACGAGCGTATGCAGACGCTCCGTCTGGGCGGCGTAGGCGGCCGTTACTTCGGGGTCACCCTCCAAGCCCACCATGCTCAGGTAGTAGTAACGATCACCCAGGGGAATCACCGCTTCCAGCACGGCTTGCAGCAACTCGTGACCGCGCAGCGCATCCACATCCAGGTGCTCCACTGCCTCGTCACAGGCCCGAATGGCCTCTAGGGAGACCTCCCGCAGGAGGGCATCGCGCGAGCTGAAATGGCGATGGAGGGTCGCTCGCCCCACCTGCGCCGCCTTGGCTACGTCCCCCAGGCTAGCCCCGGGGTTGGCGGCGAAGACGGCGATCGCGGCCTCGATAATGGCGGTACGTGTTCGGGCAGTCATCGGGGTCAATCTGGCACTTGGAGCGGAATAAAGTCGACTCGTATGATACAAAGGTGCCTCAATTGAGCAGTGCCATGCAAGTTCGAGAGACTCGGCTACACCCGCAGTATCGAGTTGTTGTCGCAACGTCACCAGAACGCGTCGGCCAAAAACCAGAGCGCGAGGCCACCCCAAGTCAGGGACGCGGCCCAGAAAAGGCCTGGACGCGTCGCGCGTGGTATTGGCATCAGGAGGAAGCTCTCGCCATGTACCAGCCCCGAGCCTGTCCAGTAGGCGAATAGGAGCCCCCACACCCAATGCCACTCGAGGATGGTCGCGATGATCAGCAGCCCGATCACTGCGACCGACGAGATCAGCACCAACGCATTCGATAACCGCTTCACCTCACCGCCCTCATCGCGCATCTACCCGGCCGCCGCTTCCTCAGACTCCACCAGTGCCGCAAACCTAGCTCCCGCTTCGGTCGATAGGTTACAGCGTGGGTCGACCCGCCTGGGCCGCCGCCGAGACTGCCCCAAGACTCGCGCCGGGATTGGCAGCGAAGACTGCTATAGCGGCCCCGACGAGCGCGGTACGCATGCAGTAGAGAACGGGAGGACTATGGCAGAGGATCAGCGACTCGGATGATACAACCGTGACTCCTTCGAGCACCGATTCGCAAGCCCCTCCTCAGGGCTCACGCGAGCAGCTCGGACAGAAACCACAGCGGCAGGACGAGGCCGTCAGCGCCATTTCTCCGCGAGCTTGTACCATTGCATGCCCAAGGCCAGCGCCTGGTTGCCGAACCACTCGGGCAAGGGTATTCGCCAGTGCTTCATGGTGGCGAAATGATCGTACTCGGTCATGTCGCCGGCCACCGCGTTGGCGAGAATCTCGCTCATGATATGCGAGGTCGCCACGCCATGGCCGGAGTATCCCTGGAGGTAATAAACGTTGTTAGCTGTGCGACCGATCTGCGGAATACGATTGAGGACGATGCCCGCAAGCCCGGTCCACTCGAACTCGATCTTGACGCCGCGCAGCTGCGGAAACACGTGCAACAGGGCCGGCATGAGTTCACCGGCAACAGACTTGGAATCGCGCCCCGAGTAGTTCGTGCCCCCGCCGAACATCAGGCGGCGATCTGCCGTGAGTCGATAGTAGTCGAGGATGAAACGACAATCGTAGACCGCCAGATCTCTCGGGTTGATCGACTCAGCCTGCTCCTCGCTCAAGACCTCCGTGGCCATGTTGCCGAGGGACGCCGGAAACAGAAGGCCCATGAGCTTGCGCCGCTCGAGGCGGTGGTAGGCGTTACCTGTGAGAATGATTTTCTCAGCCGTCACCGCGCCCTTTTCGGTGATCACCTGCGGCTTCGCGCCATGCTTGATCTCGAGCACCCGTGAGTGCTCGAAGAATCTCGTGCTCAGGCTTTCGGCCGCTCGGGCTTCGCCTAGGCAGAGGTTCACGGAGTGCAGATGCATGTTCTTCGTGTTGTAGAGAGCGCCGTGGTAGATGTCGGTGCCTAGGTAGTCGGGCACTTGCTCCCGGGAGAGCATCGTCAGGTATTCGCCCATACCCCGTGCGTGCCCCTGATCGTGCATCGCCTGCAGCTCTGGCATGTGCCTGG
>JBCBZW010000230.1 GCA_039815145.1 Pseudomonadota bacterium | reverse complement strand
GTAGTCCGTATGAACGGTGCGTTCTGGGCGTGGCGCGCACACCACTCGGGACGAGGGATCGCGTGGCGACGACCGCCGCCGCGGATAGCTGCCAGTGCATTGGTCGGGGTGCCCGCCCGCGAAGTCGCCAGCGACCGCGGACGGCGCGAGTGACTCCCAGCGCCTAGCCAAAGGCCTTGCACAAGGCAGCGTGCGCCGCTCACAAGTGTCCGTACATGCTGCTTCACCCGATCACTTTCGGCGGGTTGGAGCATTCCATCGGAAAGACGACCGCCCGCGTCAGCGCCCTCTGATGGAAATACGGAATGCAGCAACGAAGTCTCCCAGGCATCTCGCAATCGACACGTCGACGATCGGATCGCACCCTAGCCGCACGCACGTGACATCGGTTTCTGGCGCTATTTGCTGGAATTGGGCCACCAACCCTCGCAAACGCCGCCCCACGCTCGTGGAGGCCCGATTCGCCTGAGAGTATTGCGGCGGGGATTCAGTAAGCCGGGAGCATCTCGACACATGCAGCGACTACCCGTGATCGCCAGCCTGCTGGCACTGATTGCCTCGCCAGCCACGGCCGCACACGAGAGGCAAGCGCCACGACACGAGGTGGCGGCGATTGAGATCGACGACGTCGACCAACACCACCTCGCCCCGAAGCCCTGGACGTCCCTGGACGCCCTGGACGGTCCAGAGAGATTTCAGTTCCTCGTGGTGACCGATCGCACAGGGGGCGCGCGGGAAGGCGTGTTCGCCGATGCAGCCGAGAAGATCGATCTCCTGCAGCCCGCATTCGTGATGTCCGTGGGCGACTTCATCCAGGGCTACACCGACGATGAGCAAACCCTGCACGCGCAATGGAACGCCTTCGACACCATCGTCGACGGCATCGATGCGCCCTTCTTCTACACCCCCGGCAACCACGACTGGCAAAACGAGGCCATGGCCAAGGTGTGGACGGAACGCTTAGGGAAAAGCTTCTATCACTTCCGCTACAAGGACACGCTCTTCCTCGTCCTCAACTCGGAGCTGTTCGATCGACGTGACGCGCCGTGGTGGCGCTACGAGTGGACGCAGCTCTTCGCGGACGAGCAGGCCGAACAGCTCGCGTATCTCGAGCGCGTGCTAGCGACCCACGATGACGTGCGCTGGACCTTCGTGTTCGTGCACAAACCCTACTGGCGCCCGCGCTGGGCCCATCCGCCGAAGGGCGAGGAGAGCCCACAGACGGGGCCTTGGCCTCAGCACGACTACGTGCCGCCCGAGTGGGTACAGGTGGAGGAAATGCTGGAGAACCGCGACTACACGATCTTCGCGGGACACCTACACACCTACGAGTTCGACGGCAGCGACAGCGACGCCTCGCACACGCACGACAAGATCGCCCTCGCCACCACCGGGGGCGTCAGCTCACTGCGCGGCGTCGAGTACGGGGAGTTCGATCACATGGTGTGGGTAACGATGACGCGCGACGGCCCGGTCATCGCCAACCTGCTGCAGCAGGGCATCCTGCCGAAGGCGTTTCCGATGCCGAAGCAGCGACCTTACTGGGTGGACTGAATCCGCTGACGGGGCTGTGAGCGTCAGCGGATCCCGCGGTCAGGTCTTCTTGCGTACGTACAGGACGAGGCTGTGGTCCTCGATTTCGTACCCGTACTTCTCCGCGATTTCGTGCTGAATCCGCTCGATATCGTCGTTGACGAATTCGATCACTTCGCCCGTCTCGACGCAGACCATGTGGTCGTGGTGCTCGCCCTCGTCGAGTTCGAACACCGAGTGGGCGCCCTCGAAGTTGTGCCGCGTCACGAGGCCTGCGCCTTCGAACTGGGTCAGCACGCGATACACGGTGGCGAGGCCGATTTCCTCACCCGAGTCGAGCAACGCCTTGTAGATATCCTCAGCGCTCAGATGGCGCTGCTCACTGCCCTCGAGGATCTCGAGAATCTTCAGGCGCGGCAGGGTGACCTTGAGGCCGGCCTTGCGTAGGTCTTTCTGTTGGAGCATGAGGAAAAGTCCTGGTTGATCAGCGCGGCCGAATCCCCTGGCCGCGACCGCAAAGTATGGCGGATCGGCCAGCGCGACACCATGCGCGGGCGTGCCCAGACCGGGCGCTGGGGGCGTACACCACGTTTTTCGCCGCCGGGGCCGTGAGCCTCCGGCGCTGGTGCGAGTGGGAATGCTCATTAAGCGCATTCCAGATCGCATGAACGGGCCGTAGCGCGGTTCGACTGTCCTCGCAGCATGCCGAGGTCTGTAAGCCACGCGACGGCCTGATCCGGCCACTCGGTGGTGATGGCAGCGGAAGTCGGGCGCAGACCGAACGCGTGACACCCGTCGGCGTAGAACCTCATGTCCACGGCGACGCCCGCCTCGTGCAGCGCCATCCCGTAGGCGATGGATTGGCGCACGTCGTTCACCCGATCGTTCATCGCGTGGATCAACAGCGTGGGCGGTGCCTCGCTGCTGATGGTCATCCAGGGGGCGAGCGTCAGGGCCTTTGCGTCGCGCTCCTCGGGCAGAAAGCGTCCGGGGTAGAGCACCACCGCGAAGTCGGGCGTCGAGCGCTCTTCATCAGCGTCGTCGATAGGTGCGTAGGCGCGTTCCCGCGCGTTGCTCAACGCGGCCGCGAGGTGCGCGCCTGCAGAGAAACCGATCACTCCGATCTTCTGCGGGTCGATGCCGTAGGCGGTGGCGTCTCGCCGCAGCAGGGACATCGCCCTTTGCGCGTCTTCCAGGGGGAGCAGGTGTTCCGGCGGCACGCGCACACCGTTACGGCCAGCGCGCCAGGTCTGGGGCACGCGGTACTTCAAGAGGACGCACGTGACACCGTGGGCCGTGATCCAGTCGCACACCTCGGTGCCTTCCAGGTCCATCGCCACCGCCGCGTATCCGCCGCCGGGCAGTACGAGCGTCGCCGCGCCGGTAGGCTCTCCCTTTGGCCGGTAGATCGTCATGGTCGGGCGCGACACGTAGGTTGCCCAATGCCAGGGGCGCCCGGCGATGAGGGGGGAGCCGCTGCCGATCATCTCCTGATGGCCGTCGAGGTCCGGCGACGCGATGGTCGCCCCCTCGGGCCAGAGCGGTACCTGGTCGCCATCGGCGTCGGGCACCCACACCGTGTTCGGCACCTCCACCTTGTCGACCTTCTCCCGCGCGCAGGACTCGGCGAGGGCCGCGGGAGCGGCCAAGGAATGGACACCGCCTACGAGCAGAACTATCGCCAATATTAGGTCGATACGCCTCACCTCAACTCTCCCATCACTTCGCTCAACGACGGATTGCCACCGCCAGCATTGACAAAACTCAACATAGGTAGATTTAATAGCGCCATGGCTCGAAAACGCAAGCTGTCCGAGAAAGCACGCCTAGTGCTCGCCGTCATGCTCCGCAGCGCCGGGCGCTGGTCCCACGGCTACGACCTGAGCAAGGAGACAGGCGTAAGGTCTGGCACGCTGTACCCGCTGCTGCTGCGGCTGGAGGAGCAGGGCTATCTCGAAGCGCAATGGCAAGAGGCCACGGAGCGCGGGCGGCCGCCCCGCCACGCCTATCGGTTGACGGACGCTGGCGTCGAACTGGCGCGGCAGAACCCTCCGGAACTGCCGAGCAACAACGCCCTTGCCCGCGCCAGGCCCGCCAGATGAGCCTGAACCTCTCGCGGGCGGTCGCCACCCGCTTGTGCGACGTCATCCGTTGGCTGGAGGCGGGATCCGCGCGGGCGTGGGGAGCGGCGATCCGCCGCGAGCTGGACGCGATCGACGATGACGGCGAAGCGCTGAGCTTCGCCGTGCAGGCGTTCATCGGGATGCTGCCGATCGCTCTCAAGGCCCGACTGTTCGGGTCACTCCTAGAGCGGGTACGCCGCCTTACCTTACTCCTGACTCGCCCACGCCCTTTGGCGATAGCCTGCGGTGCGGGCGCCGTGCTGTTGGGGTTGGCCTTTATGCTCGCCGCCGATGCGCCACGCAGCTATGGCCTCGCAAATCTCTCAGCCCTCATCGCAGCCGTGGCGCTGTGCCGGGCATCTGGGGTGCCCGTCCCCTTTGGCCGGCGTGACCCCGCAACCGTCGCGCTGTTGCTAGCTGCCCTACTCTTTGGATCCACCGTGCTCGGCACCACAGTCGACGGCATCACCCGCTGGGTCCACCTGGGGCCGCTTGCTGTTCAGCCGAGTCTTATCCTGTTGCCCGCCCTCTTGGTGACGTATTCATACCGCGCGACGGCAACGTCGACAGCCGCCGTGCTGATCGCCGTCGTCGCCCTCGCGATGCAACCCGACAGCGCTATGCTCGGGGTGACCGCCCTTTGCACCGGCTTTGTCGCCGTCGCCAGGAAGCGCCTGGCCACCGCCGGCGTCACAGCTGCTGCGTGTGCGGCACTCCTTCACACATCCTCGCTACCCGCGCGATTGGAGCCGGCACCCTTCGTGGACGACGTGCTCTACGCTGCATTCGAGGCGCATCTGC
>JBCBZW010000229.1 GCA_039815145.1 Pseudomonadota bacterium | reverse complement strand
GCGGAGCGTTGGGCGCCCTCGGTCACGATGCCGATTCCGAATTGCTCATGGGTGTGGCGATCGAAGCGCCGCGCGCTGCGCGCACGGACCGTTTCGAGGCCAAGCTCGGGAAGGCGACGAACGCGGAACTCGTGCACGGGGTTCATGACGAATACGGTACCACTGATCCGACGTGCCGGGACGGACCGACTAGCGAGTCCTGCCATTACCTGCAGCGCGTTCACAGGCACTACCATGGTGAGTGAGCTTGGTCGATCGAGTGGTCAGGAAGTGTCTGCTCAAGGGTGTTCGTGGGATGGCTGACAACGCCTGGTTCATCTATTTCGTGCGCTGCGCCTCCGGCGAGATTTACACGGGGGTGGCCACGGACGTCGCCCGTCGCTTCGCCGAGCACGAGGCCAACGGTGCTCGCACGGCCCGCTACCTGCGCGGTCGCGGCCCGCTCACCCTGGTGGCGCACGCGCCGGTGGGATCCCGTTCGCAGGCGCTACGCCTGGAGTGGCAGGTGAAGCGTCTGCCGCGGGCGCGCAAGCTAGCGATGCTGGCCAGCGACGCCAGCCTCGAGCGCGCGTTGGCGGCGCTGGGGGCGGGGTAGAATGCGGCCCTATGGTCGCGAAGCGAAAACTCTACGCCCGCCTCGACGCGCTGGAGGCACAGCTCGAGGAGGCGCTCATCCCCCACCTGCGCATCGCCGCCCGCGGTGACAACGATCTAATCTTCTGCGTCGCCGACTTCAATCCCCACCCTGAGCTGAAGCACGCGACGGATGAGACGACGGAGCGCCTCGTCGCCCTCGGCGCGCAGATTCTCGCTCTGCGCGAGAAACTCGGCGAGCCGGAGGATGAGTACTCCGCCGCCGTGCGCATCTGTTGGTACTGCCGCAAGTGGGGTGACCTCGACGATCACCGTCGCGGCGCTCCCGCAGCCCTCGCGCAGGCATTTCTATCGGAACTCGAGGCAAGGCATGCCGATGGACCGTGATGATGTGCCCCCGAAGCCGGTGGCCAAGCTCTTGGAGCAGCACCAGCAGCTGATCCACTCCCAGCACAAGCGGGTGCTCTCCCACACCCAACGCCAGGAGGGGGAGTGGCTGATCAACACGCTGATGATCGAAGACTGCGACACCCCCTTCCGCTACAAACGCAAGAAGCGCTACCGCGACCTGAAGGGTGCGCGCGTGGACCTCACCTATTACGCCTCGACCCACGAGGTGGCGGGGATCAGCATGGACGTGATGAACGTGGTGCGCATCCGGCGCTCGTAGGCACGTGCGCCGCGGCGTGCGTACGCCTTTACAGCCAGCCTAGATCTCGCGCCATCCGGAAGGCTTCGACCCGATTGCCCGCCTGTAGCTTGTCCATCGCGTCCGCCAGGTAGTTGCGCACGGTGCCGGCGCTGAGCCCGAGTTCCGCCGCGATCTGCTTGTTCTGCAGGCCCGCTTCCGCGAGCTGCAGCACCTGACGCTCCCGATCGGTGAGCGGGTCGGGCGTGGTCCAGGCGAGTTCGGCAAGTTCCGACGGCACGTGGCGCTCGCCCCGACTCACGGCGCGCACGGCGCCGGCGAGGGCGTCGCTGGAGGCGTCCTTGAGCACGTAGCCTGCGACGTCGGCATTCAGGGCACGCTGCAGGTAGCCCGGGCGCGAGAAGGTGGTCACGATGAGCACGCGGGTCGGCAGGCGCGCGTCGCGAATCATCTCGGCCAGCTCGATGCCGCTGTGGCCGGGCATCTCGATATCGGTGATGAGTACATCGGGGCGAAGTCGCCGAACCCCATCGATAGCTTCCGTGCCGTCGCAAGCCTCGGCCAGCACCTCGATGTCGTCCTCCAGGGAGAGCAGGGTGGCCAGGGCGCCACGCAGCATGGCCTGGTCTTCGGCGATGAGCACGCGAATCATGCCACCCCTCCCGACTCGCCGAGCGGGCTGAGCGGCAGGCGAATGCGGATCTGCATGCCTCCCTCGCGGTCGATCTTGGCGTCGCCGCCGAGGGCCTCCACGCGATTGCGAAGGCCACTGAGGCCGGCGCCTTCGCGGGCGCTCGCCGTGCCGACCCCGTTGTCAGCCACCACCAGCTCGACCCGATCCTCCGCGTGGTCCAGTTCGATCCGCGCTGCGCTGGCCTGGGAATGGCGCACGATGTTGGTGGTGGCTTCGCGGATGGAGAGCCCTAAGGTCTTGCCTAGCGTGGGGCCGAGCGTGCGGGGCACATCGCCGCGGATCTCGAGGTCCACGCCCGCGGCATCGAGGGCGAGGCGCGCGCGATCGATCTCCGACTCCACCGAGGTGGCGGTCATGTCGTACACCGCCGCGCGGATCTCGCTCAGGGCACTGCGCGCGGCCGTCGCCACCTCGCGCATCTCATCGCCCGCGCGCTCGGGGTCGCGTTGCAGGAGCTTGGCCGCCACCTCGGCCTTCAACGCCACCATGGTGAGCGTGTGGCCGAGGAGGTCGTGGAGCTCGTGGGCGATGCGTTCGCGTTCGGCGAGGGTGGCCTGCTGGCGCTCGAGCACCTGGGTGCGCTTGAGCTTGCGCTCGCGTTCGATGCTCTCGGCGGTCGCCGTGCAGGCGATGCCGATGATGATGCCAAAGCCGAGGTTGAAGAAGACGGACAGGTAGGGCTGGCGCGTGGCGATAGCAAAGGCGCCGTAGGCCACGCTGAGCAGGCCGATGATCAACATGCCCCGGCGACGGGGCCGCTGGAAGGCCGCCTGCACGCAGGCGTAGGTGTGGAACACGCCGTGGATGCCTGCAAACCCCGCCGTCGCCCACGCCAACCCCTCCATGATGGCGATGTAGGGCAGGGCGCCCCGGTCGCTGCACTCGTAAGCGCGGAAGTAGACGGGCAGGAAGATGGCGATGGCCGCGGCAGCGGCGATCAGGTCGATCGCCTGCGGCGCTCGCCACAGCCAGCCGGTGAAGTAGAACAGTAGGTAGACCAGGTTGAACACGCGCCACAGGCGGGGTTCCTGATCGGTCTGGGGATCGTCCTCAGCACTCATCGCAAGGCTCCGGCGGGCTCAGGGCACCAACTGTACGTCGTCGAGGGCGAAGGCGTATTCGCCGGGGGCGTCCGGGCTCACGAACGCCATGCCGACGAAGCGCGCGGCGGTGAAGTTCACGAAGTCGCTCAAGGGAATTTCCACCTGCTGCCACTGCTCTGTCACTGCGAAGGCCACCGTGGGCGGGGTGCGCATGCTGCCCTGCTCGAACATCATCAGTCTATAGCGGGCGGGGGTGCCGCGTACGGAGAAGCGCACGGCCGTCGCCGCGGAGAGATCAGCCGATCGATCCGGCGCGTCGAAGCCGAGGAAGGCGCCAGCCCAGGGGTAGGCGAAGGCACCGGTGACCGTCGCTCGCACGCCCAGGGTGCCGCCTCGGCTCGTAGTCGCCTCGTCGAGTAAGGTGAGGGCCGCGTCGGAGGAGCCTCCCATCAGCTCATCGCTGGTGGCCGACCAGGTGAGGCCGTCGGCGCCGTCCAGGCCGGTATCGAGATCACTGAGCACGCCCGCCAACACGACGCTCTCGCTGGCCGCCGGCAGCGCTTCACCGGCGATGAAGCCGTTGCGCAGCACCGAGTGAATGTCACCGGTGCTCTCGATGGTGCGCGTGGGATCGCCGGCGACCATCAGCAGATCGGCGCGTGCACCCTCCTCGAGTCGGCCGCGACCGGCGAGCCCGAAGGCTTCGGCCGGCAAGTGGGTGGCGGCGGCGATCGCTTCGGCCGGCGACAGGCCCGCGCGCACGAGCAGGCGGAGTTCGCCGTGGAGGCTGATGCCGTGGGCTGTGCCAGGGTTGGGGGCGTCGGAGCCGGCCAGCACGGGCACGCCCGCCTCGTGAAAGCGCCGCACGTTGGTGAGCGCTTTCTCCAGGTCGAAGATCGGCGAGCGGAAGCTACCGAAGGTTTGTCGTAGGTTCGTGCGTGCCAGATCGTTCACGCGTTCCCCCAGTCCTGCGTGTTCGAGTAGCGCGGGGCCCAAGGACTCGCCGCCCGCTGAGGCGATCACCGCCAGCGTGGGCACGACGAAGACCCCTCGCTCACGCGCCTCGGCCAGGAACTCCTCCTCCACGATCGAGTCCGCGAAGATGTGCACGAAGCCGTCGATGCCGGCCTCCAGCATCTGGCGAGCGCCCTGCTGGGTGGCGATGTGGGCCACGGCCTGCAGTCCCGCCGTATGGGCGGCGTCGATGACGGCGCTGGCGGTGGCGAGGTCGAGGCTCGGACGGCCCGCCCACTCGGGCATGTACACCAGCTTGATGTAGTCGGAACCCTCCGCGACCCGCCTGGCGACCCACGCCGTCGCTTCGCTTGGATCCTCCAGGGTGTCTACGTCGATCGGGAACTGGGTGCCGTGGCCGCCGTCCACGGTCGCCAGCATGCCAGCGCTGAACAGGGCGGCATCCGCCGTTGCCTCGTAGCCCTCGCGTGCCTCGCGGGCGCCGGCGAGGTTGGCCGGGTCCGTGAACATGTCGAGCACGGTGGTCACGCCGAAGCGCAGGGCGTCGCGCTGGGCATTGCCGAAGGTGTGGACGTGGGCGTCGATGAGTCCCGGCAGCGCGGTGAGGCCCG
>JBCBZW010000228.1 GCA_039815145.1 Pseudomonadota bacterium | reverse complement strand
GACCACCAGGCCGTGTCCCTGATCGCCGTCGGCGGCGCGGCCTACCTCGTGTCCAAGGCCATCGTCGGATCCCGCGTGCTGGCGTTCCCTGAGATGGGCATGGAGGCCGTGGCGGAGTTCGATGTGCGGGACATGCCCGTGACCGTGGCGGTGGATTCGCGAGGCGACTCGGTGCACCGCAGTGGTCCTGAGGAGTGGTCGGCCAAGATCTCCGCGAAGATCCCCGTCAGGCAGTGAGCTAGCGGGCCCTCTGCGCTCGAAGCGATCGCCCTGCCACGCCGTCCCGATCGAATTGCGCCGGACGTGAGCCCTACCGCCGACCAAACGCGCATGAACAGTCAACGGCCAGCACTTCGCTGGCCGCCCCACCCTCGGGAGTTGACTGATGAACCGCAAGAAGACCCTGGTCGCCATCGCCGCCACGACCCTCCTCGCGCAGGCCAGCCTGGCTGAGCCTCTGCCGCCGAATCCACCGTCCGCCGGCTTCGACGCCGTCATCCTCTACATGGCCGATGGCGAGTACCTCATGACCGAACCGCATCCGGAGATCCCCGGTTGCGCGATCTCCCAGTGCGATGGGGAGTACTTCTGGAGCGAGATTGCCGGCGTGCCTGCCGACGAGGTGGCCGTGCTGGAGCAGGAGGCCAAGGATGTGCTGCGGGACCGCTTCGGCCTCGATGTCGATACCCTGGTCGGCAACGGCGCCCTCACCTGGCGCGACATCTACGCGGATCCACGGGTGAATTACCGCGCCCGCTACGTGAGCGGCGAGCGTGTCCATCGTCTGGGTTGGGAGGTGCACGACCAGGCGTTCATGGCCATCACCACCCAGGAGATGGTGCTCGGTGGTGAGTTCGAGGGCGTCGTCGCCCCGGCCGGTACGGCGTTCCCCGTCGGCCGCTACTGGATCCAGAAGAGCCGATTGGTGCCGGGTGAGAATGGACCGGAGATCGAGGAGCTCGACGAGTTCATCAAGATCACCTACAAGACCGCAGGCCCCCTGCCGCCGCCCGACATTCACGGGCTCATGAGTTCGACCTGCGAGATTACCGATAGCCCCTGGGGCACGGGCGTCGCGACGGTGGTCGCCGCCTTCAACCTCACGGCGAACCCCGCCGAGGTGCCTATCAAGCAGAACATTCGCAACACCCTCACCTTCGACGGTGGCGACGGGCTCGGTCGTTTCCCCGGCGTCGAGAACTAGCTCCCCTCACGCGTGTCACGCCTCACCGGGCGTGGCACGCGCCCTAGGCCGATCTCACCCCGGCCGTCGCGACACCGAACGCAGATCTTCGCTCCCCCACCCCGCTGGACGCGCGAGTACGCATCGAGATACCCCTCGGTCGGTACGACCCACCCGTGTCGCGTCTTCGACAACTTAGATGTGAGGGCAACGACGCCACCGCCCTCGCGCTAGAAGCGGCGCCCGAAGAAGTGGCATGCTCGTAGCACACGCTTCAAACAGTCGAAGCGGCAAGAGAGCCGCCAGGTGGCCACCCCCCCGTGAACGAGAGCCACTCACAGACCGACCGCAAGGCCGCTGAGGACCTGCTGGCCGAGAACTACGATCTGCTCCTGGGTATCGCCCGCCAGCAGCGCAGACGCGCTCGCCTGGGGGACACGATGCAAACGAGCGACCTGCTGCACAGCGCCCTCACCCGCCTGGACATAAGCCAGAACTGGAACTCCCGACAGCACTTCGTGCGCGCCACCAACCTGGCGATTCGCCATGTCATCATCGATCGTGCGCGCGAGAAACTCACCGCCAAGCGCGGCAGCGGCGCCAGCCACGTGCGGGTGGAGGATAGCGAAGACATCCTCCTCGACTACGGCGAAACACCGGAACAACTGGTGGCCATCGGGCAAGCGATCGACGCGCTCGAGGCGGAACATCCTCGTTGGGTACAGGTGATCGACGCGCGCTACTTCGCAGGGCTCACGGAAGCCGAGTGCGCGAGCGCCCTCGACCTCTCCGCGCGCACCGTGCGCCGGGAATGGGGCGACGCCAAGAAGTGGTTGGCCGATCAGCTAGGGGTGTCGTAGGCAGGACCTTCGCGCCTGGCGCCAAGAGCTGCTCGTGCAGGGATGGGAGCGAAAGGACATGGACTGGGAACGCGTAGCTGCCCAGACGCAGCTATATGAATCGCTGAGTGGCGCCGACCACGCCGAGTTCGTCAACGCCCTTGGGGAAGACGACACGCTAGAGGGCGCGGAGATACGGCGTTACGTTGAACGCCGCGCGCTCGCCACCTCGTTCATGTCCACCCACACGCCCGGCACCCCCCTGGTACCCGCCTTGGCCCCCGGGGCGATGGTCGGCGTCTGGCGCATCACCACCCTACTCGGCGCCGGTGGCATGGGGGAGGTGTATCAGGCCGAGCGGGCCGATGGCCTCTACGAGCAGACCGTGGCCGTCAAGGTGTTGCGCAGCGCCGAGGCCGATCTCGCCGCCCGCTTCGAACGCGAGCGCCAGCGACTGGCGCGCCTCGACCACCCGGGCGTCAGTCGCATCATCGATGGCGGAGCCATGGCGGACGGTCTCGCGTTCATGGCCATGGAATTCGTCGACGGCTCACCGATCGACCGACACGTCGAGGGGCTCACCCGGGCGGACACGCTGGGGCTCTTCGTCCAACTCTGCAACGCCGTCAGCCATGCGCACAGCAAGCTCATCCTGCACCGGGATCTCAAGCCCCAGAACGTGTTGGTGGACAGCCAGGGGGCGGTGCGCCTGATCGACTTCGGCATCGCCGCCATGCTCGACACCGATGAGGTGAGCGACCACGGTCCGATCACCTTCGCCTACGCGGCACCGGAGCAACTGCTCGGCCAACCCGTGTCCGTCGCCACCGACATCTACGGCCTCGGCGCGGTACTCCATGCCCTGCTCGCGGGCGTTCCCCCTCAGCGTCGAAGCGATGGCGGCAGCGACGTGAGTCGCCTCATCGACAATCCGGAGTTGGCGGCCATCGTGACGCGGGCATTGGCCTTCGAGCCTGGCGAGCGCTACCCGTCCGCCGCCACCCTCGCCGCGGACGTGACCGCCTACCTCGACTCCCGGCCCGTCGCGGCCTACGAGGGCGGGGCGCTCTACCGCGCCAAAAAGCGCGTGCGCGCTGCCCCGCTCGCCAGCGCCCTCGCGCTGACGGCGGTGCTAGCGATCATCGTAGGCACGGTCGCCAGCCTGAAGTTCGCCCTCGACGCGCGCGCGGAAGCGGAACAGACGCGCATCGCCCTGCTCCAGTCCCAACAGCAGCTCGCCCTCGCGCGCTTCCTCACCATGGGCAACGTCGCATACTCGAACTTAATCCTCGAGAACTTCAGCGGCGACAACGATGCTGAGCTCACCGAGCAGATGCTCAGCCGCTGGCGCGATGCCCACGAGGGTCGCAACCTCGACCCCATCAGCTCCGCCTCCATGAGCTACGCGATCGGGCGCCTGTTGTACCTGCGCCGCGACCTGGTCAACGCTCAACAGGTGCTCGGTGACTGGATCGATGCCGAGTACGGCCCTGAGGAGGCGAGGCTCGCCGGCAAGGAGTTACTCGCCCTCTCGGTGTTCGACAGCGGAGACTGGCAACGGGCGGCGCCTTTGCTGCGCGAGATCGTGGACGCCCACAAGGTCGCCGAGACGAGCAACGTCGGGCTCAAACGTGAGCTCTCCGATCGCGCCGACATCGGGGCGAGACTCGCCGTGGCCACGGGGCAGGCCGAGGATGTCGAGTACGCCACGGGCATCCTGTTGGAACGGCGTGATCGTGCCCAGTCCGAGGTCAACCCCGAGGAGGAGATCCAGGCGCTCGGTGGCCTATCCAGCCTCCTCTTTTACAGCAGAGACTACGAACGCTCGCTTAAGTACCTGAAGGACATCCTCGCGATTTACACAGCCCATCCGGAGACCGCAGTCACGGGACGCTTCGTCGTGCGTCACAACGCGGCGCGCGTGGAGCTGTTTCATCTCGGCCAGCATGAGATCGCCGCGCAGCGCCTACAGCGTGTGCTCCTCGAGGACGTGGCCCTCTCGGGGGAGAACGTCTACATTGGCCGCGTCCACCGCATGTTGGCGGCGGCGCTCATCGAAGGAGGCGCCGCTGGTGAGGCGGAAATACATCTGGATCAAGCTACCGCCCTGCTCGCGCGCTACGGCGGCGAGCCGACCGAAGGAAGCTGGGAGATCCACCTGTGGCGAGCGTGGCAAGCGATGGAGATGGGAGACGACGTTTCCAGCGAGGCCTACCTGGCACAGGCTGAGACCCAGCTCGCGACCCAGGCGCCCGATTCAGTGGCGCGCCAGCGCATGGTGATGCTGGAGCTGTATCGTGACCTTCAAAGCGGCAAACCTATTGACACGATTAGTCAGTATGCACGCGAGGCATTGACCCGCGATGGCATGTCGGATCTGCGCAACGCCTTCTTCTATGGAAAGCTACTCGAACTCGGCATGCCTGACATACTGGCATCCTAGGCCGCGCCAGCCCTCGGTGAACACGACGACGAATAACACGGCCCCTGCGCGGACAGAGGCCGTGTATGCACTCGCCGCACCGATCAGCGCGCGAAACCTCGGCTCAGCGAACCACCGAAGCGACGCTGTCAAGGGAGAGCAGAGCCAGGTTGATGGCCGGTGCGGACACACCGCTCTCCAGGCTCGCGGCGCGCTCAAAGTCCGCCGACGCCGT
>JBCBZW010000227.1 GCA_039815145.1 Pseudomonadota bacterium | reverse complement strand
GGTGGGGCTTCTTCCTGTTCGGCCTCGCCGCCGGCGGCTGGTGGACCTTCCTCTCGCCCCTGCTGATGTCGGGCCTGCTGCTGAAAGTTTCTGGCGTTGCCCTCCTGGAAAAGGACATTGGCAATCGCCGCCCCGAGTACGCCCGCTACGTGCGGGAAACCAACGCGTTCTTCCCCGGCCCTCGACGTCGTTCGAAGGATCTGGATCTGCAACAAGGAGACTTGGCATGAACCTGACGAACCCCCTTACCAAGGCCGCAGCGGGCGCTGCCATGCTGATGGCCGTCACCGCGGCCGGCGCCACCGCAGGCGTGACCGACGTGAACGAGACCCTGGATCCCCGCGAGTGGAACTTCCAGGTGTATCTGAACGACAACCCGATCGGCTTCCACAACTTCCGCCTGAACCCGCAGGAGAACGGCTACGAGTTGGAGACCGAAGCGCAGTTCAAGGTGAAGTTCCTGTTCGTGACGGCCTACCGCTACCGGCACGAGAACGTTGAAACCTGGCGCGACGGCTGCCTCGAGCGTATCGAGGCGCGCACCAACGACAACGGCGATCAATTCAAGGTGATCGGTCAGCGCGACGCCGGTGGTTTCGACCTGGCGGCCACTGCCGGCCCCGATTCCCTGGATGCAGGCTGCGTGCGCACCTTCGCCTACTGGGATCTGGCAGCCCTTAAGGACACGCAGCTGCTGAACTCGCAGACGGGCGCCTATCAACCGGTGGAAGTGGCCCTGGTCGGTCGTGAGTCCATCGAGGTGGCGGGCGAGCCCGTGGTGGCTGATCGCTACAGCCTCAACGCGGAGGGTCTCGATCTGGATCTCTGGTACACCCCCGAAGGCGAGTGGTTGGCGTTGACCTCCACGGTGGAAAAGGGTCGTCAGCTGCGCTACGAACTGGTGCGGACATGAGACGCGCATTCCTGTCGAGCTTACTCCTGAGCCTGGCGGCCCTCGGTGGCTGTGCGAGTCAGCCCGAGTTGGCCACGGTGCCGGAGGTGGACCTGGATCGATTCATGGGTGATTGGTACGTCATCGCCCACATCCCAGCGCCCCTGGAGCGCAACGCTTACAACGCGGTGGAGAGCTACGCGCGCGACGGTGATCGCATCCAGACCACCTTCACCTTCAACAACAAGGGCTTCGACGGGCCGTCAAAGGAGTACCAGCCCAACGCCATCGTGGTGGACGAGGATTCGAATGCGGTCTGGGCGATGCAGTTTATCTGGCCGTTCCGCTCGGACTTTCGGATCGTGCAGCTGGGCGCCGACTACGACACCACCATCATCGGTCGCAACAAGCGCGACTACGTGTGGATCATGGCCCGCGAGCCGGCGCTGTCGGAGGAGACCTACACCGCTCTGGTCAGCCAGGTCGATGCGATGGGCTACGACACTGCGCAGTTGCGTCGGGTTCCGCAGCGCTGGGAGTGAATCGATCCGTTAGCTAATGCCTCATGGTCGCGGCTGGCCGGCTCTCTGCCGAGGGAGCTAGGCGACCGCGACCTCAACGGTCGGCAAGGGGCTACTGCGATCAGGTGTCGATCTCCGGATCGCCTTTCAGGGTCCGTTCAGCCTCCATGGCGCCTAATACGTCTGCACCGTGAAAAACTACTGGAGCAGACATTATGAAAGCGAACGTCATCGCCCTCGCGTTGGCGGGGCTTGCCCTAACGGCCGCCGCGGAAAACGCTCCCAACCCCGATGCGCAAACACTGGCGACACAGGGGTTGGTCTCACAGCGCGCGGCTGATCAGCCCGTGAGCACCGTCACGGTCAAACCCGAGCGAGGCGCCGGCGACAAGGTCGCCCGAAAGGGGGCCACTATCGCGCCCAGCCAGGCCCTGAACCTCGACTTCTGGGTGTTCGATGCCTTCGCCGTCATCCGCGATGACTTCGACTTCGATGGGTTCCGTACGCGTATCGAACTGACCTTCGATGTGGATACGATCTTCGATCAAGCCGATGTCTACGCCGTGCTGTACCTGTCGCTCGAGGGTGGCCCGTGGACCGAGTACGGCGTGACCGACACGTTCCGGATCTTCGGCGCCAGCGGTACTGACGAGTACTTCTTCGACGCCGACCTGGTGTCCGGCTTCCCCACCGGCTACTACGACGTGCTGATCGAGGTGTACGACACTTTCGACGGTCGACTGGTCGCCGACTTCGGCCCGGAGAAGTCCGCAGCGCTGTTCGATCTGCCGCTCGAGAGCGTCGCGCTGGACGCCAGCAACAGCGAGCCTGCAGTCGTCGTGTCCTCCCAGGGCGGTGGCGGCTCGGCGGGGCTCATCTCCCTCGGTGGTTTGCTCGCCGCACTGGGGCTGCGTCGCCGCCTCGGGCGTAAGTCATCGACCGACTAGGGCCGAGTTTGCCTGGGTGCCAGTATCGGGGATAGCATCGATCGGCATCCCTTTGATGCGTGGCGTACGCCGCGCGAAGCTGCTCTCAAGGACACGCAATCTCATGCCCACGTTATGGCGAAACAACCCGACGCTGGTGGGCTAACGCGCGGATGGAGAAGGATCGCTGGGATGCCCTGCAGCACCACTTCCACCGACTGTCGGAGATGGCTGCTTCTGAGCGAGGCGCTGCACTAGATGAGCTGAGTCAGCAAGACAGTGCGCTGGCTGACCTCCTCAAGTCGATGATCAACAACGACACGAGGAGGTCCTCGGCGGCCACCGGTATCGTCGAAACCGCGAGAGAGGCGATCCTCGGCGCGACGACACACTACGAAGGCGCGCAAATCGGCCCGTACCGGGTCGTTTCCTTCATCGCCCGCGGCGGCATGGGCGACGTCTACCTCGCCACCCGCGACGACGGCACCTTCGAGCAACAGGTGGCCATCAAGCTGGTCGATCCTGCGCGTCTGCCGCCGGATCTGGTCGCCCACTTCAACGCAGAGCGGCGCATCCTAGGCAAGCTGGATCACCCGCACATCGCGAGAATTCTCGATGCCGGGGCAACCACTGACGGCATACCGTACCTGGCCATGGAGTTCATCGACGGCGTGCCGCTGGATCAGTACTGCCGTCTGCATCGCTTGCCTCTAGCTCGCATGCTGAACATCTTCCTCGAGGTGTGCGGCGCCGTTAGCCACGCCCATCGGATGCTGGTGATTCATCGGGATATCAAGCCGGCCAACATCCTGGTCACGGCGGACGGCACGCCGAAGCTCCTCGACTTCGGCATCTCCGAGTTCGTTGGCCATGACATCGAACGCCTGCTGGAGACCGACGCCGAACTCACGTCCAGGCTCATGACGCCACGTTTCGCGAGCCCCGAGCAAGCGGCCGGGTTGCCCACCACCACGGCTAGCGACATCTATGCGCTCGGGTTGCTGCTGCATACCCTGTTGACCGGCCACATGCCCCCGGATTCCGATGGTCCCGGCGCTTTGCAGCGGCCTAGCGACGCCGTCCTGATGCCGGACGCTGATGACGACGGCGCCATCGATCGGAAGAGGCGAAGTGCGCAACTGCGCGGCGACCTCGATAGCATCGTGTCGAAGGCCCTCGCCCGCGAACCGGAGATGCGTTACCGAACCGCCGAGCGTCTCGCCTCGGATATCGAGCACTACCTGGCCGGCTATCCGGTCGCGGCGCGACCGAACACGGCGCCCTACGTCTTCGGGGCGTTCCTGAAGCGAAACCCTGCGCCGGTCACCGTCGGCCTCGGTATCGTCCTAGCCAGTGCTGCCGCCTTCGTCTTTCACAACAGTCAGCTCGCCGAAGAACGAGATCGCGCTCGCCTCGAGGCTGACCGGGCCACGGCAACGGCGGAGCTTCTGGTCGAGATATTCAGCCACTCCGATCCTGACAAGCGTCTCGGCGCGGATATCACGGCGAAGCAGATCCTGGATCGCGGCGCTGAGATGCTGCAGCGAAATCCGGACGTGCAGCCCGAGGTGCGCGCCAGCCTAGGATTCTCGGTGGGATCCGTTTACGAGAGTCTCGGTCTCTACGACGAGGCACAGCAGCACCTCAACGATGCGATTGAGCTGCAGAGGGATCTGTCCGATCAGGCCGGTTTGGCTAAGAGCCTGGCATTGCTCGGCAACACGCTGTACGAAGTGAGCGAACTAGAAGCGGCCACCGAGGCGCTCGAGCGTGCCCTGGCCGTCAATCGGGCGCTGCACCCGCAGGACCACACGGATGTAGCGAAGAGCCTCAGCGAACTGGGGCACATTCAATACGCCCGTGGCGACTACGAACGAGCCGAGTCAACGTTCGACCAGGCGATCGCCATGTTCGAGCGCCTGGGGGAGACCTCTGATGCGTCTTACGCCGCGGTACTGCACAACGTCGGGCAGGTGCGGTTGATGGAAGGCGACCTGGCGGCCGCCGAGCGAAACTTCCGTCTTGCCTACGAGCGTACGGTCGCTACGCTGGGGCCCCAGAACACGTTGACCGTGACGTACATGCACAACCTGGCGGTCGCGCAGCATGGACTGGGCCAGTATGACGATGCGGAGCCGCTGTACCTGGAGGTGATCGAGCGAGAGAGAGAGCTACTCGGGGAAGCGCATCCAGACAGGGAAGCGGCGATGACCAACCTCGGGCGCCTGTACGGCGACACCAACCGCCTCGACGAGGCGGAGCGGTATCTTCGCCAGGCTGTCGAGCACGTCATTCGCACCCGAGGCGCCAGGCATACCTTCGTCGCCTACGACATGGTCAACCTGGCGAACCTGCTCACGATCAAAACCGAGTACGCCGAAGCCGAGGCGATCTTCCAGTCCGCGC
>JBCBZW010000226.1 GCA_039815145.1 Pseudomonadota bacterium | reverse complement strand
GCGTAGGGCATCGACCCCGACTCGAACCAGCAGTCGAGAACCTCCGAGATGCGCTTGTAGGTGCCCGCCTCCCCGTCGACGGTAAAGGTCAACGGGTCCACGTGTTCGCGGTGCAGGTCCGTGACCGTGACGCCCGTGGCTTCCGCCAGCTCCGCGATGGAGCCGAAGCACTTCATGCTCCCCGTCTCGTCATTGATCCAGATGGGCAGGGGCGTGCCCCACACGCGGTTGCGCGAGATCGCCCAGTCGATCGCCCCCTCCAGCCACTTGCCGAAGCGGCCGTGCTTGATGTGGTCAGGCACCCAACGGATCTGCTCGTTGGCGTCGATCAACTTCTGCTGGATGCTGGTGACGCTCACGAACCAAGACGGCACCGCGAGATAGATGAGCGGCGTGTCCGAGCGGGGGCAGAAGGGGTAGCTGTGGTCGATGACGTCCTGCTTGTAGAGGGCGCCGGTGTCCTTGAGGTGGCGGATGATGCCCTTGTCCGCCTCCTTCACGTGCTGACCCTGGAAGTCCGGCACCTGGGCCGTGAACTCGCCGTTCACCGTGACCGGCGCCGCGAAGGCCGAGATGTCGTGGGCGCGCAGCACGCGGTAGTCGTCCTCACCGAAGGCCGGCGCCTGGTGCACCAGGCCCGTGCCGCTGTCGGTGGTCACGTAGTCATCGCTCACCACCACGAAGGCGCCCTGCTCGCGCTGGTCCGCGAAGTAGGGGAAGACCGGGTCGTAGGCCTTGCCCACGAGGGCGTCGCCAGTGAGGCGCTCGAGGACCGTGAAGCGCTCCTCGCCGCCGTAGGCGTCCATGCGCGCCGCCGCCATGTAGAGGCGCTGCTGGGTCTGCTTGTCCTGCACCAGGACGTACTCGATCTCCGGCCCCACACAGACCGCCAGGTTGGACGGCAGGGTCCAGGGCGTGGTGGTCCAGATGGCGAGGCTCGCCTCCTCGTCGCGCAGGGGCATGAGGACGGTCACCGCCGGATCCTGCACGTCGTGGTAGTTCGAGGTCGCTTCGAAGTTCGACAGGGGCGTGCCCAGGGCCGTCGACACCGGCATCACCTTCACACCCTGGTAGATCAGGCCCTTGTCCCACAGCTGCTTGAAGGCCCACCACACCGATTCCATGAACCAGGGGTCCATGGTCTTGTAGTCGTTGTCGAAGTCGATCCATCTACCTAAGCGGGTGATCGTGTGGCGCCATTCCTTCACGTAGCGCTGGACGATCGCCCGACACTCATCGTTGTAGCCCGCGATGCCCAGCTTCTCGACCGCCTCATGGGCCGACATCCCCAGCTGCTTGTCGATCTCGTGCTCGATGGGCAGGCCATGGCAGTCCCAGCCGAAGCGACGCTGGACGTAGCGGCCCTGCATCGTCCAGTAGCGCGGGACGATGTCCTTCAGGGTGCTCGCCACCAGGTGGCCGTGGTGGGGGAGGCCGGTCGCGAACGGGGGGCCGTCGTAGAAGATGTACGGCTTCGCGTCACGGGTCTGCTCCAGGCTGCGCTCGAAGGCGCGGGTGCGCTCCCAGAAGGCCAGGATGGCGTGCTCCATCTCCACGAAGGAGAAGGTGGCGGAGTCTTGGGGCTGCTGCTGCTGGTCGGTTTGGTCGTCGGATGGCGCCATGCGCTTAGGGGCCTTTGGGTTCGTAATGGGAATGAGGCAGCCGCCTATGGTACTGGGGCTGGGGCAGGGCTCCAACGGGGGCGGACCCGGGAGGATTTGGGAGCCGCGGGGCGGCGTTCCAAGGGGAGGGGAGGGCTATGGGGCTCGATCGACTGGACTCTCGATAGCCCCCGCGCGGTTGCGGACCACATGGAGGTAGATCTCGGTGGTGCGGATATCGCGGTGGCCCAGGAGCGATTGGACGAGCTTGATGTCGTAGCCCGTCTCCACCAGGCGGGTCGCAAAGGAGTGGCGGAAGGTGTGGCAGCTCGCGCGGCGGCGGAATCCAGACGCCCGGATGGCGTTGGCCACGGCTCGCTGGACGGCCGATCGGTGCAGGTGGTGACGCCTGACGACGCCGGTACGCGGGTCCGGCGCCAGCTGAGTGGCAGGGAACAGGAACTGCCAAGGGGTGCTCTTCGCCGCCTTTGGGTACTTCCTCGCAAGGGCATCTGGCATCCAGACCTCGCCGTAGCCGCGGTTCAGGTCGTAGGCGTGGAGTTCCTCCACCTCGCGGATCTGCTCCTCGAGGACGTCGTCCAACGAGGTTGGCAAGAGCGTTGCGCGTTCGTTACCGCCCTTGCCGTCGCGAACGGTGATCTGGCGGGCAACGAAGTCGAGGTCCTTGATGCGTAGGCGGAGCGCTTCGGAGACGCGTAGGCCGGAGCCGTAGAGTAGTGTGCCGATGACTTTGCTGGTGCCGTTCAGTTCGGCGATAACTGCCTTCGCCTCCGCGTGGGTGAAGACTGTGGGCATGCGGCGCTGCTTCTTGGCCGGGCGATAGTCCAGGTGCCCCAAGGGCGTTCGTAGGTGACGGTGGTAGAGGAAGACGATGGCGTTGAGCGCCAGGCGTTGCGCGGCTACTGCGCATTGTTGGTTCTCGGCCAGGTCGCCGAGGAATTGCTCGACCTCGGGCGCGCCGAGTTCTGATGGGTGGCGGCGATGGTGGAAGCGGATGTAGCGGAGCGTCCAGTGGACGTAGGTCTTTTCAGTTTCGTAGCTCAGGCCGTTGGCGCGGATGGTGAGCCGGAGTTGGTCCATGAAGCGGGGTGGGTTTGGCTCGACGGCTGGGCGGATGTCCTGCATGGTTTTTCTGGGTCTAGGTAAGCGATGAGGTGAAGAAGGCGCGTGCGACATTTTCCCATGCGATATAACCCGCAAGGTGATCGACTTTTCGATGCAACTACAGGGATTTGCGGTCCCTACGTTGCCAGGCCAGAGTTTGGACAAGGTCGCGTGGGGGATTGATGCGCACGCGACAATTGGCGCAGACTGATTTCCGGTCCACGTTGCAACGTTCGTTGGGAACTCAGAGTGTTAGTAGCTGACCCTAGAGAGTTGACCGTGCAGATACGTCGCGTGGGAAACCGTCGCGGCGTCGATAGAATTGGCTGTTACACAGCTAGGACAAGCTATCGAGTTTGATGTTTTGGCTTAGCCTTCCGCCCTCGTCGCAAGTTCCACGGATAGGTTTCCGCAAGGCGGCAAGTAGATACGGTCGCAAGTAGCTCTGAGCTGGCCAGCTCACGCGCTTGTGCTCCTCGATTTGCGCTTGGTTCTCTTCGGTGCTTCGCGGTCGGACACGGGAGAACCCGGGTGTGTGGTCGCCCGGGGCGGCTGAAACCGGCAAGCACACGAGGCACCAGAGTCACGTGCGGGTAGCGCCCGCCATGCTGGCTTGGGTGCCCATCGGCCTTTATCGATGCCGATGCGAGTCGGATACGCCCATTCGCCGTTGGCAAGTGCCAGCGACCTGGATTGTCTCGCTGCGACGGCGGTGTTTGATCGGGTGGCGTACTCAAATGCCCGAACGCTTCGCTTCACGCCCCGCTGCGCCGTAGCGGATCCTGATCGGAAACGGGATAACCCGGGTGTGCCGTGGCCCGGGGCGGCTGAGCCGGCAAGCCCACTAGGCACTCGAGTCACGTGCGTGTAGTGGCGCCAATGCCGGCTGGAGTGCCCGACGGCGTACCTAGATTGCGTCGTAGCGTATCGGTGGTAGGGTTGTCAGCATGAATCAGCGTCGCCGTAAGCACCTGAAGTTGAGGTTGCCGTCAGTAGCGGTCGCGTCGCTGTGTAACAAGTGGCTGCAGGTGTCGCTGGACTCGCTTTCCCACCCCGGCTGCGCCGGGGCGGAGCCGGTACGCGGCGCACCTGAGCACAAGCGTTAGGCGGCACGGTAACGTGAGTCGAGGCATTGAGGCGGAGAATGGCCGAAGAGTATCCACCAGAGTTGAAACTCTACGATCACGTTCCGAATAGCGGGATTGTGCACATGCCCAACCGACGCTTTCCGGGTGTAGCGCTACAGGGCGATAGCTTGAGCGTCATGCTTTCCGACGCGGTCTACTTCATGGAGCGAGCGGTTGCCCATGGTGACGAGGAGCTGTTCGACTGCGCGCAAGATCTAGCCGAGAGACTCAAGTGGCACCTCACTCGTTACGAAGATGTGCTCAGCCGCGAGGGCTTCGAAAGGCCCTATACGATCGAGGTTGGAGAGGTTGATGTTGAGTCAGACTTTGACAGCCGGTCTCCGGAGTCGCGCGCGGACTAGGCTCGTGCTAATCGGGGGCGCTGGTGCAATGACGTCTAACAATTTCGGTCGAGTCCGACACTTGACAGCTCTCTCCCTGCGCTGCCGCTCCGGTCGGTCGCTGTCAAGTGCGGCTCACCGAAGGTGTTAGACGTCACATTGAGGGAGGGAGTGCTTCGGTGAAGGCGTACGGATACAGTACGGGCAACTTGGCAACGCTGCTTGAACTGCAGGAGGTTACGCTCGCTCCAGACTCGGTATCGGAGCTTCGGGTGGTTGCCGATTTCTTGCTGGAAGTGGCCAAGCAGATTGAAGCCCAGGCGCTCGAGTCGGACCACGTCCACCTCGAGGATCGACATCCGGAAGCGGCGCTAGGTCTTCGTTTCGTAGTTTCGGCCGCTGCGTTAGAAGACGGGCTGCGGCCGTGACTGTTTGGACGGATCGCGTAGTGCCGCCTAACCATACATTGCTGCTGTCGCTGGACCCTGCCACCACACCGGCTACCGCCGGCGCGGCGCAGCGTAAAGCGCAGCAGAACCTAGGCGTTAGGCAGCGCAGATGCGAGTTGCGCT
>JBCBZW010000225.1 GCA_039815145.1 Pseudomonadota bacterium | reverse complement strand
TGGCCTTGCTTGAAAGTTGAACTTTCGGGTATCAGAACAACCTTCTACGCACTTTCGGTTGTGCGAGGCGGTGCTCGGAGCTTCTGTCACCAATAAAATCTCTGTCAACTTTGTCTCGTAGGGGTCGGACGTGTCTTGATCGTGGAGCTCGAACGTGAGACTCTCGGGTCTCAAACAACGTTTCCTGCGCTTAGGTTTCAGCGCAGCAGTGCTCACAGAGCCTTCTACATGATCAATATATCCATGTCTAATTCGTCTTATGAAGGTCGGAGTGTTTGCAGGATACTGAATCTTTTTGTTTACACACAAAAATACTCCGTCTCTCATCCTATACACGTACTCCGCATAAATGAAGCCCGTTGGGAGCCGTCTACGCCCCGCCCGACCGAAGTTAAGCTCACTCCTTGTGTTTTGAATGAAATTTGGGTGTACTATGCTGTACGTCTCATGAGGGTCAGAGTGGTTGCAGAATAATGAGTGTTTTCCAGGCAAGTGATGAGCTGCCGCCTCCACAGCAAGACCCTTCCAGTTTCACTTTCGCAGCCTGTCCTGTCCGATATAAAACTGGACACGATTGTACGATCCCCGGCTGAATCGTACGTGTTGCGCTGACCCCGATCGAAACGATATACTCGTAGATGTTCATCTCAGCCCGAGCGCGGTCAACTCATACCTTATTCGGGTCCTGCGGCCCATCTTGAACCAGCTTACAGCTAGCTGCGGCCGTAGCCCTCCTCGCGTCGTCCGTGGAGAACGCCATCATCGAAGCCGCGTCGGAGGACGATAAGTCGTCCGTCGACGAGATCGTGCAGGACCCGGCGGAGTTCGTTCCGCACGTGGTCCTCCGCACCTTCTTCGAGAATCTGTCGGAGCTCCCGGCGGCGGAGGTTACCGCCAGCCAGAAAAATTTCTCATCAGGTGCGTTGTAACATCGTCTCGCTTTAGCATGCAAGTGGTATGATGTTCAGGGAGCTTGGTGATTTTTTGTTCGAGATTCCCCAACGCCACGACTTAGCACTGGAATAGCAGTCGTTCTTGGCAAGGTTCGATGAGGACGTTAGAGTCTTCGTGCCGGAGTTCGGCATGTCGCAGAAGAGCAAGGGCTGGATCATCGAAGGTGAAGGCGTCGCGCCGGACATCGAGGTGAGCAACGATCCGACCAGCGATGGGGATGCTCAGCTCGATCGCGGCATCGCCGAGGTGCTCAAGCGAATCGAGGCGGAGCAACCGAGCGTGCCGGGGCGTCCGCCGGCGCGGGTGAAGCTGAAGGATAACGGTTGATCATCGCCCCGGCCCGTTACGCCCGGGCCTGACGCACCTACTCGTCACGGAGGCAGCCACGCAGAGCTGCCTCCAGGGCGGTGGGATCAGGAGGCGCGTCGCCTTCGGCGATCAACTCGATGCGCGAGTCCCGACGGTAGGCTGACGGGCGCGTTTGCTTGACGTCGTCGGCGATGTTGAAGGCTCGCCACCCGCGGGAAGTCTTCAGTACCGCCTTGAGCCGCCGGACGCCGTGAGCATCAGCGAGCGCTTCCAGCCACTGGTCGACACGGTCGCTATCGAACGTGAGGCCCGCCCAGCACACCCACCCGATGGTCGTGGTCTGCGCCGACCGGTGCACGTGCCTCAGGATTGGCGTGTCCGCGCCGACGTCAGCGGGCGCGTGGTCGACGGCAGCTCGCTGCGCCCCATGATCGATCGTGTGCTCGTGATGGTGATAGCCGTGCTCGGATGCTTTGCCGTCGTGATGACCCAGGTCGAGGTATGCGGCGGGCAATCGCCCGTGTTCGATCTCCCCGATGTGACCTCGAGCGGGGAAAAGGCCCGCTGCCCAGTTCTGAAAGCGCTCTCGTTCGGTGCCAGAGGCGAGATCCGACCGACTCGCCAGCAGCACGTCACTGGCCTCCACCTGATCGCGCACTTCGTTGCGCGTCAGGTCGCGCTCCAGCGTGGCTGGATTGAGCAGGCAGATGATCGAGCGTAGATCCACGGCATCACGTATCCCTTCCTTGCTGAGCGTATCGAGGATGCCGGACAGGGTGGCCAGTCCGGTGGGTTCGATCAGCAAGCGATCAGGCTTGCGCCTCAGCAGTTGGATGAGCGTCACCTCGAAGACGGGGCCTGCGCTGCAGCAGATACACCCGCCTGCCACTTCCTTGATTGCCACGTGCGACGACGGTTCGTCGCCCGTGTCCATAATGGCAGCATCCAGGCCCACGAGGCCGTACTCGTTGATGAGAACGGCCCAGCGTTCGTCCGCAGGCCGCTGCGTGAGCAGGTGGTTGATCAGGGTGGTCTTGCCGACCCCCAGGGGGCCGCAGATGATGTTGACCGGGATGCCGGTGATCATGCGACCAGCTCAGATACGGACGGTCAGCCCCTCGGAAAGGGCGCGTCGATAGGCGAGGGCACCGGGCAGGGCCCCGAGCACCACCCCCATGAGGAAGACGCCCCCGACCGTGTAGAGGTCTTTGAGCCCCGGCGCCTGGGCGGTGAGCGTGAGCCCAAAGCGGGTGGCCATGAGCGGCGCGATCACCCCGGTGGCGATCTGCACGAGCACCACGCCGACCAGCGCACCGGCCAAGGCCACCAAGCCTGCCTCGCTCATCAGCAACAGGAACACATCCCGGGGCTTCGCGCCCACCGCACGCAACACGGCGATCTCGCGCCGGCGCTCACCTAGGGTAGCCAATAGGCTGACGAGGATCGACACCAGGCCGACGATGACGATGAGCACGGTCATGACGATCATCACCCGCTCCGTGGCACCCACCACCTCCCACAGGCGCGACAAAGTGACGCCGGGAAGGGCTGCCATCAGGGGTTCCTGCGAATCCGTGTTGATGCGTCGCTGCACGGACAGGATGCTCATCGGGGAGTTCAGGCCGAGGTAGGCGGCGGTGATGGAGTCGGGGGTGAGGTCCATGCGCGCGATGCGATCGGGGGTGGCCAGGCGCGCCATGGGCGTGGGGGCGCCGCTGCGCCAGCCGAAGTGCATGGCTTCGATGCCGTCGAGGCCCACGAAGACCGAGCGATCCACCGGTGTGCCCGTGGGGCGCAGGATGCCGGCGACCCTGAAGGGCGTGTTCTCGTGGGCGGAGAAGTCCGCCGAGCGCAGGCCGTGGGACAGGGTGAGCGGGGCGTCCAGGGCGAGCCCGAGGGCGGCGGCCACCTCCGCGCCGAGCACGGCGCCGAAGGGATCTGCCACCCAAGCGCCGTCGGCGAGGGTAAGGGTGCGGTCGTCGCCGTAGCGGTAGTGCTCGAGGAAGTCGGGGGTGGTGCCGACGACGCGGTAGTTGCGGAAGCTGTCGCCGAGGGAGATCGGCACCGTCCAGTCCACCTCGGGCCAGGCCGAGATGCGCTCGAAGCTTTCCCAGCTCATGTTGGCCGGCACTTCGCCGATGTGGAACACGGTGAAGAGCAGCAGGTTGATCGAGCCGGTGCGTGTACCGACGATGAGGTCGGTGCCGGAGATCGTGCGCTCGAAGGCATCTCGGGCGCCCGAACGCACCTTCTCCACGGCGAGGAATGCACCGACGCCGATGGCGATGGCGAGCACCGTGAGCAGCAGGGTGGCGCGGCGGTTCAGGGCGCTGCGCAGGGCGAGGTCGGCAACTACCGTATTCATTGGGTGGCCGCCTGGTTGAGGGCCGAGAGGTCTTGAGCGCGATCGAAGTGGTGGGCGAGGGCGCCGTCGTGGCTCACGAAGAGCAGGCTCGAACTACCGCGGGCGCACTCCTCGGAGAGCAAGGTGATGAAGCGGTCGCGGGCCTCGGCGTCGAGGGCGGAGGTGGGCTCATCGGCGAGCACCAGCTCCGGTCGACCGATCAGGGCGCGGGCCGCGGCGACCCGCTGTTGCTGACCAACGCTGAGCGCGGTCGGCGGTTGGCGCTGTAAGGACTCGTCGAGGCCCAGGCGTTCGAGCAGCCGTTGCGCCTCCTCCTGCAAGGTGGTGCCGTCCTCGAGCACCCGCTGGCGACGCACCGGCGAGAAGCGACAGGGCAGGGTGACGTTAGCGACGATCGAGAGGTAGGGCACCAGATTGAAGAGCTGGAAGATCACCCCGAGATGGGTGGCGCGTAAGGCGTCACGGCGCCCGCCCCGCAGGGCGTGCAGTTCGTGCCCCAGCAGGCGGATCTCGCCAGACCACGGCTGGAGTATCCCCGACAGCAGGGAGAGCAACGTGCTCTTGCCGCAACCGCTCGGGCCGCGCAGGAAGATGCGCTCGCCGCGGGCGATCTGCAGGGTGTCGAGGGCCAGCACGGGGCCGGCGGAGCGGTCGTAGCCGAAGCGTACTTGCTCGAGGGCGATGACGGCGTCGGCGCCGTCGTCAGTACTCATACGCTTCGAGCTTACTCAACTGTAGCGTGTAGGCCGCGTTGGCCGTGTCCGTGTAGGCCGCGGTCGTGCGCAGCACGCCGACGGCGGACACCGGTTCCCACAGGCTGTCCAGGCGCACGGCGGGATCGGCGGTCACGAACACGATCTGGTTCGGTGGCGGCGGCGGCGTGTGGATGCAGGCGCCGAAGTAGGGCACGAGCAGGAAGCGTGAGAGCTTGCGATCTTTGGCGAAGTCCAGGGGCACCATGTAGCCGGGGATGCGGACCATGGTGGCGTCGAGCTCACCCACCGTGGTGAAGGTGCCGATCTGATCCATGGAGTCGCCGGGGCCGCCCTCGAGGATCGAGGCGGGGCCGCCGCTGCCCTGGGATTCGTAGAACATCCGGTAGAGCTCTTCGAGACGGTCGAGCTCCCCCTCGGGCAGCAGATCGTCCCAGGAGATGTCGAGCGGGGTTTGGTCGCCCACCTTTGCCGTGGCTTGACCGTCCGCCTTGTCTTCATCCGCGGTCGGGGGTTCGGCCTGC
>JBCBZW010000224.1 GCA_039815145.1 Pseudomonadota bacterium | reverse complement strand
TGAGCACGGCGTGACCCACGGCTTCGCCAACCTCATCGCACACAAGGCCCTGGCCGCACCGGCCGCCGGCGGGGAGGGCGACCTCGTGGATGCGCAGTACGCCGGGCCGAAGGCTGGGCTGAGGCCGATCCTCGAGGCGATCCTGAGTGCCGTCGGCGAGTTCGGTGGGGATGTGGAGATCGCGCCGAAGAAGACCGCGGTCAGCTTGCGTCGGGCCAAGCAGTTCGCGTTGGTTCAGCCGTCGACGAAGACCCGCGTGGATGTCGGCGTGCAGCTCCCCGGCGTGAAGCCGACGGCGCGCCTGGAGGCCTCGGGGAGCTTCAGTGGGATGGTGAGCCATCGGGTGCGCGTCGCCAGCGTGGACGAGGTGGATGCGGCCCTCGTCGGGTGGTTGCGCGAGGCCTACGACCGAGCCGGATAGGCCTTCGCGGGAGGCACGCGGTCGCTTTGGCGCGCGTGCCTCCGTAGACTGCGAGCGCGATGTGTAGCCTCAAAATGCTCTCGTAGGGTGGTCAGCCTGCTGAACGGCCTGCGCCAGCCCGTCATCCTGTTGGGGGCTGGGTTCTTCTCCCTGTTGTGGAGCATCACGCCGATCGCTCGCAGGGGTGAGCGCTATTTCCGCGTCCCCGAGAAACTGCCGACCATTCTCTCCACGATCGAGCTGCGATCGTTGATCTTCGATCTGGTCGGCCTCTGGTTGGCGGTGGTACTGCTCGGCGCGCTTATCCGCTATCCCTACGTGCTGGCAGCGTCCGCGGCGGAGGGGGCGCCGGAGCCGCCGTCCGTCGAGATCGGGCACTTCAACCTCGCGATGGCACCTCCCTACCTGCTGCACGCCTCGCTGCTGATCGCCCTCGCCTGGTGGCTTCGTGTGGATCTCGGTTTGTCGGGCGTCATGGTGGCCGGGATCATGGCCGGCGTAGCGCCCGCCACGATCGGCCTGATGGGGGCGACCGGCTCGCTGTTCTCAGCGATCAACCCGCTCGCCATCGCCCAGTTGGTGTTGACCCTTGGGATCTCGTACGGGGCAGTGATGGCGATTACCGTGGGGCTCTACGGGCTCACCGCGCTGGCGGATCACTGGCTAGCGATTCCGTTGGTCTCGCGCTTCTTGCTCATGTACATGCTCCTCGCGGTGTTCGACCTCAGCGGTCGCGTGCTGCATCTGCATCGGCGGGAGCTTCCCTTCGCGGTGAGCACCTACGTGGATCGCCGCGAAATCGCAGATCGCGTCTACGAGCAGCACGATTGGGACGAGGAGCTCGACCGTATCTACCGCCTCGTACGCCAGGGCGAACTCTCCTCGGGGCTGGCGGCGATGGGGCGGTTGGTCGCGGCGGACGGCTATCGGCTCGAAGGCTACGAACTGCTCTTCGAGCGGGTGCGTGGGTGGCATCTGCCCGACGTCATGCTGGCCTACTCGCACACCTTCATCGATCGCCTCGTGCTGGTAGGTCAGTTGCAGAGGGCCATGGAGGTGACCGAAGCTTGCCTGCGCCACGATCCAGGCTTCCGTCCCGCGCCGGACGCGCTGGCAGCGATCGTCGATCATGCGCGCAGCGTCGGCCATGAGCAGACAGCCGAGCTGCTGACGATGGCGATCGACCGTCCGCCCCCCTGACCCACACCCTAAGAGGCTCGATCGGCCATACTCCGCGTATCCGCAGGACGGTCACGGAGGGCCCTATGACCCCGGAGCAATGGGAGCACGTCTGTACCCTGTTCGAGGCTGCCATCCCGTTGCCGCAGGAGGAGCGCGACGCGTTCGTGGCGAGCCTCGTCGAGGAGCCAGATCCGGTCCGTCGGGAGCTGCAGGGATTGCTGGCCGAGCACGACGACGGAGCACCGTCGATTCTGGCCACCCAGCTCGGCGAGGCCGCCGGCGACTGGGCGGCGGCGGAAGCCAACGCCGAGCGCTTGACGCCGATAGGCCCCTACCAGCCGGAACGCGTGCTGGGGCGCGGTGGCATGGGCGTGGTGTATCTGGCGTCTCGGGCCGACGGGCAATTCGATCAGCGCGTGGCGCTCAAGCTCGTCAAGCAAGGACTCGATAGCGAGGCCACCCGTCGGCGCTTCCTCTTCGAGCGCCAGGTACTCGCTCGGCTGCAGCATCCCGGCATCGCGCGTCTGCTCGACGGTGGCGTGAGCGAGGACGGGCAGGCGTACTTCGCGATGGAGTACGTGGAGGGCGAGAGCCTGTTCACCTACGTGGAGCGCCACGGCCTCTCCCTCGAGGCTCGCCTGCGACTGTTCGTGCAAGTGTGCGATGCGGTGGAGTACGCGCACCGTAACCTCATCGTCCATCGTGACCTCAAGCCCGGCAACATCCTGGTGACCGAGGACGGCGAGCCGCGCCTGCTCGACTTCGGCATCGCGAAGTGGCTGGAGGAGGGCGACGGGGCTAACGAGCGCGCGCCCGTCACCCAGACCAGTATGGCCCTGCTTACGCCTGAGTACGGTGCGCCCGAGCAGCTCATGCACGAGCCGATCACGGCGGCGACGGACGTCTACGCGCTCGGCGGCATCCTGTTCGAGCTGCTGACGGGGCGTCGTCCCTACGACCTTGGCCGGCGCTCGCCGGTGGAGATCTACGAGGCGGTCCTGCGTGAGCAACCGGTGCGGCCCTCCACGGCGCTCGTCACGGGCCCCGAGTCCTCGCCTAAGATTGCGTTGAGTCAGCGGCTGCATCGTCAGCTTCAGGGCGATCTCGATGTGATCACCCTGAAGTGTCTGGCCAAGACGCCCGAGCGCCGCTACCGATCCGCGGGTGCCCTGGCCGATGACCTTCGCCGGCACCTGGCAGGGCAACCTATCAGTGCGCGCGCGGACAGCGCGACCTATCTGTTCGGTCGCTTTCTCAAGCGCTACCGCCTGGCCGTCGGCGCCGCCGTGCTCGTCCTGACCTCATTGATCGGTGGCCTCGGGGTGGCGGCGTGGCAGGGGCAGGTGGCGGCCCGCGAGTCCCGGCGGGCATCCTCCGTGTCGACCTTCGTGGTGGAGATGCTGGCGGCGGTGAGTCCCGACCAGGCGCAGGGCCGCGACGTCACGGTGCGTGAAGTGCTGGATCAGGCGGTGGCCAGCCTGGACGATCCGACCAGCGAGCTGTCCGCAGAGCCGGCCGTGGAGGCGGCGATCCGCGCCACGATCGGCAATACCTACCGCGAGCTGGCTTACTACGACGAAGCGCTCTCCCAGCTACAGCAATCGTTCGCCATCAATGAGTCGATCCTCGGTGAGCGTCATGAGGAGACCGTGCGCAGGCTCAGCGATATCGGCGCGACGCACTTCGTTCAGGCACAAATCGACGAAGCGGAAGGGTACTACCTGCAGGCGTTGTCGCGTGCTCGCGCGCGTTGGGGAGAGCGCCACGAGCTGACGCAGCACATCGTCTCCCAAATGGCGGGCGTGCATTTTCGACGCGGCGAGTACGGTCTTGCGGAGGAGCAGCTTCGACTCAACGTTGAGATGCGGCGCGAGCTGCTAGGGCCGAACCACGGTGACACGCTCACCTCGCAGGCCAATCTTGCGGCCAGCTTGAGTGTGCAGGATCGCTGGGAAGAGTCCATGCCCTTGTTGGAAGACGTGGTCGCCCGACAGACGAGAGTGCTGGGTGAAGGTGCCCGCGCCACCTTGGTTGCCCGAGGCAACCTCGCCGATGCCTACAACAACTTGGATCGCATGGAGGAGGCCGTAAGCCACGCACAGGCGGTGGTCAGCATACGCGAGCGGGTGCTCGGCGAGGATCACCCGGAGGTGATCGAGTCGCGTCTTCGCCTGGCGGCTATCCTCAAGGACGCCTTCGATTACGATCGCTCGGCTGCCGAGTTTGCACGGGCACTTAGCCGCGCGGATGAGATTTTGGGGGAGCAGCACTTCGTGGTGCTGATCGCACGCGGCAACTACGGCTCGCTGCTCGCCAGTCAGGGGCGTCTTACCGCCGCCGATGAAGAATTCACCCGCTCGATCAACGGCCTTACGCAAGTGCTGGGTGAGGAGCATCCGACGACCGTGGACATGAGGCGCCTACGCCGGGTGTCGCTCGAGGCGCCACCGCCGGTGGAGTCGGATCAGCCGTCTGAGGCGCGGCCGTGACCCGTCGTACGGAAGAGTAGTAGGAGGGTCATGGCGATGATCGCCATTTCGGCGGTGAGCACGATGAGCGAACCCATCAGCGCAGCGCCATCGAAGGCGGACACTGTGGCGCCCGGAGCGGCGTTGTTCGCCATTGCCGCGCCCACCTGGGGCGCCGCCAGGAGCGAGAGCAGCAGTCGCCCCACGGCGAGGTAGAGCAGCAGCAGGGAAAGCCCGATGCCGACCACGCTCGCCCACAGGCCCACCCAGAGGGTGCTCACCACCTTGTCGTAGTCCGGGAAGTTTTTCGGGTCGATCATGCCGCGGCCGAGCTGGGCGTAGCGGAAGAACCAAACCGTGGTGAAGCACATGACGAGCAAGCCCGCCACCACCAGCACACCTCGCAGGCCTACACCCTCCGCGGCGCGGTCGCCGGAGAGCAGGAAGATGCCCATGAAGGCGGCGTCGGCACCGATGATCAGCACCTGCGTCCACACCCCTAGCCAACCTAATCGTACGAATAGGCTCGGCAGGCCGTCGGCGATGTTGGGGGGCCAGAGTGGGGCGATGGGGCGGTCGACGGCGGCCATGGAGCGCGTTCCTCGGGGTGACTACGGGGACGATTATCGCATGGCAACAATCGGCTGCCCGGCGCCGCTGGGCGAGTGGGGGCAAGATTCGCCGCGCGGTGGGTGACTCGTTTGTCGCCCGTTGGCACGTGTGCCCACGGATGGGGTCCCGCTGAGCGGCCGGCGAAGCCTGGTATCAGTTGAGCAGTGGGGCGACCTTCAGATCGGTTGCTCGGCGCGCAGGCGCAGCCAGCCGCGAACCACCCGGTAGATCACCCAAATGGTCAGGGCCGCGTAGATCAGCCAAGCG
>JBCBZW010000223.1 GCA_039815145.1 Pseudomonadota bacterium | reverse complement strand
GCTGGCGTCGACATCCGCTACGAGAGCCCCGTCGCCAGGATCGAGCTCGAGAGCGCCGCAAACGGCCTGAAGGCCACCGGCGTGGAGCTCGCCTCCGGGGAGAAAATCCTGGCAGATCGCGTGGTCTCCGCCACCGACCCGAAGCGCACCTTCCGCGATCTCGTGGGTTTCGCCAACCTCGATATCGGCTTCTCCAATCGCGTGCACCGACTCCGGTCCGACGGCCTGGTCGCCAAGCTGCACCTGGCGCTTACTGAGTTGCCCGACTTTGCGGGCCTGGAACGTCCGGACGGGCGTCTGATCATCGCGCCGAGCCTCGACGCGATCGAGTTCGCCTACGACGACACCAAGTACGGCCTGCCCTCCGAGGCGCCGGTCATCGAAATTGCGTTCCCCTCCCTGCACGACGAGGCGCTCGCCCCCGAAGGCCACCACGTCCTGTCAGCCCACGTCATGTACGTGCCCTACAAGCACAAGCAGGGTTGGACGGAGCAGGCCCGTCAGGCCCTCGCCGAGTCCGTGCTGTCGAGCATCGAGGCCTACGCCCCGAACCTGCGCACACACATCGTCGGCCAGGAAATCCTGACGCCGCTGGACATCGAGGAGCGCTTCCACGCGACGGGCGGTCACTGGCACCACGCGGAATTCGCCATGGACCAGATGCTGATGATGCGTCCCACCTACGACGCCGCCCAGTACCGCTGCCCCATCGAGAACCTGTTCCTGAGCAGCGCCGGGTGCCACCCCGGCGGTGACCTCGTGGGCGCCCCCGGGCTCAACGCAGCACGGGAGATCCTGCGATGAGCAACCAGTACGATGCGATCGTCGTGGGCGCCGGCCACAATGGCCTGACCAACGCTGCCTACCTTGCGAAGGCGGGCCTCAAGGTCTGCGTCCTCGAGAAGAACGACTACATCGGCGGCGCCGCGGTCTCACGCGAGCTGGAGAAGGGCTGGATCTACTCCAGCTGCTCCTACGTGTGCAGCATGATGCGCCAGGCGATCCACCGCGATCTGGACCTCGGCCGGCACGGCTTGATGATCGTGCCCTACCTCGGCACCGTGTCCTTCGGCGATGGCGACGAGCGCCTGTTCTCCTACCAGGACGAAGCCGCGTCCTACCTGGAGCTGCGCCGCCACTCGCCCCACGACGCGGACGCCATGAGGCGCTTTCAGGCGGACCTCACGCGCTACTCTCAGGTGATCCGCAAGACCCTGATGCGCACGCCACCGGACCCGACGTCCTTCCGCCTGCGCGATCTCAGGGAATTCCTCTACCTCGGCCAGAAGTTCTGGGCCCTGGGTGAGCGCGAGCTTTACGAATACGTTCGCTTCTTCACCATGAGCGCAGCCGAGTTTCTCGAGGACTACTTCGAGAACGAGCTGATCAAGGGTGCCATGGCCAGCCCCGGCATCATCGGCACGGCCCTCGGCGTGTACTCGCCCGGCTCGGCCTACATCCTGCTCCACCACGTGATGGGCGATGTGGACGGTTCCATCGGCGCCTGGGGCCTGGCGCGCGGTGGTATGGGCGCGATCTCCGCCGCCATCGCATCGGCCTACCAGTCCTTCGGCGGTGAGCTGCGCACGAACAGCGGCGTCTCGCGGATCACCGTGGAACACGGCCGCGTCACCGGCGTGGTCCTCGAGAACGGCGATGAGCTCAAGGCCAACATCGTCGTCTCCAACATGGACGCCAAGCGCACCTTCACCAAGGCCATCGATCGCAAGGACTTGCCGGAGGACATCTACCAGCGCGCGGTGAACTTCAAGATCCGCGGCTCTTCGGGCAAGGTGAACATCGCCCTGGACGGCCTGCCCAAATACACCCACGTGCCCGACAACCGCTACATCAACCGCGGCGGTCAGGGCTTCAGCGGAACGCTGGAGACCATGGAGCGAGCCTACGATTGCTGGAAGCGCGGACACTGGTCCGATGACCCCTTCATCGAGGCGGTCATCCCCTCAGCCTGGGACCCCACCGTGGCACCGCCGGGCAAGCACTGGATGTCGAACTTCATCCAGTATTGCCCGCCAGCCCTCGCCGATGGTCCCTGGACGCCGGAGAAGCGCGACGCCTTCGGCCAGACGGTGATCGACAAGATCGAACGCTACGCACCGGGCTTCAAGGATCTGATCGTGCACATGGAGGTGCGTACGCCGCACGAGATCGAGAATGAGATCGGCCTTACGGAAGGCAACATCTTCCAGGGCGAACTGACCATCGATCAGCTGTTCTTCAACCGCCCCTTCCCCGGCTACGGCCAGTACCGCATGCCCCTGAAGAACCTCTACATGTGCGGCTCATCGACGCACCCGGGCGGCGGCGTATCCGCCGTGTGCGGAGCCAACGCGGCACGCGAAATCCTCATGGACCTGAAGCGGCGCAACACCGTGCCGGAAGATGATTTTCACGATGAATGATCCCGCCCCGACGCACGATCCCTTCGCCGGCGAGCGGCCGATGCTCTCGCCTTTCCACCCGCGGCTGGAAGCGCTGAACATCCGTGAGGCGTGGTCCGTGTGGAACGGCTACAAGTTCGCCGACTACTACTACGACGTGGAGTACGAGTACTTCTGCATCCGCAACCTGTGCGGCACCTACGACATCTGCCCCATGCAGAAGTACGAGATCACCGGCAAAGACGCCGAAGCCATGCTCAACCGCATGGTCACCCGCGATGTAAGCAAGATCCGCCTGAACCGCGTGGCCTACTGCGTATGGTGCACGGACGAGGGCCGGGTGGTGGACGATGGCACCATCTTCCGCCTCGGCGAGCAGAAGTTCATGCTCACCTGCGGCAGCCCGTGCCTGGCCTGGCTGCGCAAGAGCTGCCTCGGCTTCGACGACGTCACGATCACGGACATCACCGACGCAACGGCAGCCCTGTCCCTGCAGGGCCCCACGTCCTGCTCGGTGCTGAAGAAGATGGGTCTCGAGGACATCGAGAACACCAAGCCCTTCGAGATCCGCACCTTCCCCTTCGAAGGCACCACCCTGATGGTGTCGCGCACGGGCTTCACCGGCGATCTCGGCTACGAGCTGTGGATCGAGCGCGAGTACGCCCTGACCATGTGGGACGCCCTGTACGCTGCCGGCGAGGACTACGGCATTCAGCCCTACGGCGAGGCCGCGACCAACATGGCGCGCCTGGAAGCCGCCTTCATCATGCCCGATGTGGAGTTCAACGAGGCTCTGCGAACGGTCAACTTCAAGCACGACCAGACGCCCTTCGAACTGGATCTCGGCTGGCTCGTCGACTTCAAGAAGCCGCACTTCAACGGCCGGGCCGCCCTGCTCGAAGAGAAGCGCGTCGGCCCCACGTACACCCTGACCAAGCTCGACATCGACGGCAACCGGCCAGCTGAGGGCTCGCACATCTACCGCAACAAGGGGTGCACGATGGAGATCGGCTACGTGACCTCCGCCATGTGGTCGCCGGTAGCCAAGGCCAACATCGCCCTGGCCATGATCGACTCCCGCTACCTCGAGATGAACATGTGGGTGGAGATCTACTACGAGAAGGAGCTGCGCCATCACAGCCGGATCGAGCGTTGCCGCCGGCTGGATAAGCCTTTCCTTGCGCCACCCCACGCCCGGGCCACGCCGGCCCTGCTCTACTAGTCGCCCGCACCCGCCCCTTCGCCGCGCAGCAAGGGGTGTCACACCCCCTACGCGGCATCGCTTGCGCCGCCGCCATCACACATACGCGGCAAGCATTTGGGTGATGACTCGCGGCACCGATCCAGGATCTATAGGAATGTCAGGTCGTTATGTCCGTAACGGAGTGGAAATCGGTTGTGGGCGACCGTTGCTAGTGCACCGGTGTGTCGTCCCCCGTGGAAATGTGATAGATCTTCTAGGACGTTTCAGACACTGGACGTCGAGGGGACTGGGCAGTGCTCGCAGCCGAATTCGTTCGAAGTTATTTCGACGCTTGGAATCGCCTCGATGGTGAGGGCGTCGCTGCGCACCTCGCCGAGGGTGGCGTCTATTGCGACGTCGCCGAGAGCGCTCAGCTCACCCACGAGAGCTTTCGGGAGATGCTGCGCGACTACTTTGACGAGTACCGCCACACCTACGAACTCATCGGCGACGTGATGGAGTTCGGTCAAAGTATCTCCTTCCGCTATCGCATGTCTCCGCTCGTGAAGGCTAAGAAAGCCGGCAGCTCAGCGGAGGCGCCGATCGAAGGGGCTGAGTTCATCACCCTCCTGGGCGACACGGCGATGTCGATCCACGACTTCTACCAAGATCCCGGCACGATCGTGAACGCTCGCAAGCGAGCGACCGCGCGTGCCGCCAACCGGTCCAAGTACGCGAAATCCGGCCTGACCGAGGAGCAGCTCGCCAGCTACAAAGCGAACCTCAATCGGATCATGTGCGATGAGCGCGCATTCCTCAGAGCCAACCTCACCCTGCCGGATCTATCGCGCCTGGTTGGTTGCTCCGTCAATCATCTCTCTCAGGTGATCAACGCGGGGTTCGATACGAGCTTCTTCGACTACGTGAATCGCTTCCGAATCGAGCGGGCGAAGGAGCTGCTGGCCAATAATCGCGCGGGCGGCGCGGTGATCAACTACGCCTTCGAGGTTGGGTTCAACTCCAACTCGGCCTTCTACACCGCCTTCAAGAAGTTCACCGGCCAAACGCCTGCGCAGTACCGCCGCACCCAGCTCACGGTCACGGTCACGGACGCGCGCAAGTAACGCGACACTCGCATCGGTCTGCGCGTCGGTCTGCCAAAGGGCCCTGACGGCGAGGGCGGAAACCGCTACTCTCGGCTTGCTTCATTGTCCGATCGGCAAGTGCACGGCCATGCCCCAAGCTCACACGACTTCCTACTACGCGGCATCGCGTAATGACCTGACCTCCTACTCTGCCCTGACCGGCGCGCACAAGACGGATGTCTGCGTGATCGGTGGCGGCTTCACCGGTGTCGCCACCGCCGTCGAACTCGCCGAACG
>JBCBZW010000222.1 GCA_039815145.1 Pseudomonadota bacterium | reverse complement strand
TCGAGCTCGTCCCAATTCCAGGATTACCTCGACCATGGGGCGCGCTCGCCCTACGCCGGCATGTTCCTCACGGAGGACGACGTCTACCCGGGCGGGATGCGCGACGTCGACCGCGACGCGCTATTCGTCATCGGCGCCGACCTGCCCTTCGTCGAGTGTGCGCTCGGCGACGGGCGTCGTCAGCGCCTGTGGGCGACCTTTACCGAACGCCAGATCGACCTGAACCCGGCCCACCCGCAAACCGAGGCCTACCTGGACGCGGTGCTCGCCAAGTTGGCGCAGTCCGGCGCGCGACGGGTGCGGCTGGACGCCGTCGGCTTTACGGTGAAAACGGCGGGCACCAGCTGCTTCCTGACGCCGCAGACCTTCACGTACATCGATCATCTTTGCCGCAGAGCCCACGCCCTGGGGCTCGAGGTGCTGGCCGAGACCCACACGCACTTCGAACGCCAATGCGAAGTCGCCGAACACGTCGATTGGGTCTACGACTTCGCCCTCGGGCCGCTACTGCTGCACAGCCTCTTCGAGGGCACCGGCGAGAGCCTCAAGCGTTGGTTCGCGATGAGCCCGCGCAACGCCATCACCGTGCTCGACACGCACGACGGCATCGATGTGGGCGACGTCGCCGCCGATCGCCTGGCCCCACATCGCCCCGGATTGCTGGATGACGACGCCATCGACGCCCTGGTGGCCAAGATCCACCACAACAGCGGCGGCGTCAGCGCCCGCGCCTCGGGCGCGGCCGCCGGCAACGTGGACGTGCACCAGATCAACTGCACCTACTACGAGGCGCTTCGCCGCGACGACGAGGCCTATCTCGCCGCACGCCTGGTGCAGCTGTTCGCGCCGGGCATCGCACAGATTTACTATGTGGGTCTGCTGGCCGGTACTAACGATGAGGCTGGGTTTGCGCGCAGCGGCGTGGGCCGCGACGTCAACCGTCGCTACTACTCGCGCCAGGAAGTGGAAGCCGACCTCTCGCGCCCCGTGGTGCAACGACTCATGAGCATGATCCGCTTGCGCAATGATCACCCCGCGTTTCGCGGCACCTTCGAGGTGCGCGACTCGCCGGACCACACCCTCGTGTTGCGGCGAGCCTTCGGCGACTACTGGGCGCAGGCCCACGTCGACTTCCGCACGGCCTCCTTCGAGGTGCGTTGTTCCCACCCGGAGACCTTCGCCCCATGACCCTGCGGATCGGACTGCTAGGCGCATCGCGCATCGCCCCGGAGGCGATCCTGACTCCCGCCGCCACCATGGACGATGTGGTGGTGACGCGGGTGGCCGCACGCGCGCCGACGCGCGCGGAGCAGTTCGCTGCCGAGCACGGGCTCGCCGGCATCGAGCGCGACTACGCGGCCCTGGTGCGCAGCGAGCACGTCGATCTCGTGTACAACGGCCTGCCGCCCCACGCGCACCTGGAGTGGACCCTCGCCGCCGTCAGCGCGGGCAAGGCCGTGTTGTGCGAGAAACCCTTCGCCATGAACACGGCCGAGGCAGCACGCATGGTGCGCGCCGGCCAGGACGCCTCCCAGCCGGTGATCGAAGCCTTCCACTACCGCTTTCATCCCCTGATGGATCGCACGCTCGCGCTTCTCGAGGCAGGCGTGATCGGCGAACCCACCCGCCTCGAGGCCCACTTCGACGTGCCCATTCCCTACCGCCCCGGCGAGCTGCGGCATACGCTCAAGGTGGGCGGGGGCGCGCTGATGGACCTCGGTTGCTATCCGGTCCATTGGGTGCGCACGATCATGGGCGCTGAGCCCGCCGTACGGGAGGCACAGGCGGTGCAGGAGCGTCCCGGCGTCGACACCTCCATGCGCGCCGTGCTCGACTTCGACGGCATCCCCGCCACCGTGTCCTGCTCCATGGATGCGAATCTCCCACCGAAGATCAGCGCTCGTCTGCACGTGGAAGGCACCGGCGGACACCTCACCATCGACAATCCCATCGCTCCCCACCAGGGCCATCGGCTGAGCTGGCAACCACGCAACGGCCCGGCACAATCCGAGCAAGTGCCCGGCCACTCCACCTACTGGCACCAGCTGCGCCACGTGAAGGCGGTGCTGGAGGGAACTGCCGCGCCCATCACCGGGGGCGAGGACGCCACGGCCAACATGGCGACCATCGACGCCATCTACACCGCGGCCGGGATGACCCCGCGCGGCGGCGGCCAGCAGGCGCCATGAGCATCGCCATCGTCGGCGAAGCGCTCATCGACTTCATCGCCGCAGACGCTGACACCTACCGCCCCCACCTCGGTGGCTCGCCCTTCAACGTCGCCATCGGCCTCGCGCGCCAGGGCATGGACGTGAGCTACCTCTCGCCCTTGTCCAACGATCGCTTCGGCGACCAGTTACTGGAGGCGCTGCAGCGGGAGGGCGTGAAGGCGATCAATCCGCGGCGCTCGCCCTGGCCTACCTCCCTGGCCCTGGTCACCGTGGCGGCGGATGGCGCTCCCAGCTATCGCCTCTACCGCGAAGGCATCGCCGACAAGGACACCACCTTCGAGGGGTTGCGCGATCTGCTCCCCGACGCCCTGCGCGTGTTTCACACCGGCTCCCTCGCCATCACGCCGAGCCAGCTACCCAAGCTAAGGCAGCTGTTCGCTGTGCTTCGCGAGCGGGGCGCGCTAATCAGCATCGACATCAACATTCGCCTCGGCGCCAGCGTCGACACTGAGGCCTACCTCGCCGGGGTGCGTTCCTTGTTCTCGTGGTGCGATGTGATCAAGGCGAGCGACCAAGACCTCGAGGCGATGCAACTCGCCGCCACACCGCGCGAGGCCGCCGCAAAGGTACACGAGGAGATGGCGGACGGCGGCATCGTCGTGCTCACCGAGGGCTCCGGCGGAAGTCTCCTGATCGACGCTCAGGGACAGCTCGAATGCCCGGCCTACGCGGTGGCCCAGGTCGAGGATACGGTGGGCGCCGGCGACACCTTCCACTCGGCGTTTCTCGCCGGGCTGGTGCGCGCCGACGCGATCAGGAACGGCAAGGTGCACCTGGCGCGTGAGGCCCTCGCCGACCTGCTGGACACCGCCTGTGCGGCGGCCGCGATCAACGTTACCCGACGAGGGTGTTCACCCCCTACGGCGCAAGAGGTTGCTCGCTTGCGCGCGCAGGCGCGCCCCACCCGGGGCTCAACCGCACCACAAAAGAACTGATGCCCCGGACACCGGGAGGCCTGAGCGAGGTAAGGCCGCCAGCACCGGGGCACCACCACCGGGAAGAGGGGGGAGTACGCCCCCATCCATGGGGGCGCGAACATCTTCCCTCGCGGGTGTTGGGCCCACGTACTGCTCTAGGCGCAGGCGACGGGGAAACCGGCTCACGACTGCCCCGGGCGGGGTCGGCGGGCTACTGCTGGAATTGCTCCGCGCCGTAGTCCGGGCATTGCTCCACCGGAGTCGGCAGTTGGGTGACGGACTGGGTCGGTGTCCAGCACTCGTCGAACACCGAGCAGAAGCAGACGTCCACGTCGATACGCTCGCGGTTGTCGAGGATGACTGCGACCACCTTGGGATCTCGCGATTGGAACACCTCGATGAGTTCACCGGAGCGCACGAGGCGTCCGGCGATCTGGCTTTGCCCGTAGCGGTAGCTTTCCCCGGCACTGAGGGCGCTCAGCATGGTGCCCCAATCGCTCGCGGCGACGCCGTCCACCCGCACCCGCATCGCCCGCACCCGCGCCGGCCCGATGCCGTTGTTCACCGCCAGGAAGGTGAAGCGCGGCTCGCCGCCCGACTCGTTGTAGCTCTGAGCGAAGACGAGGTCCGGTAGCACGCTCGCCAACTGCTGCTTACGCACCGCGTCCGTCTCGGTCAGGGCGGCCCACAGGGCAACGGCGCCGGTGAACAGGCCCGCCAGGGCGAGGATCGTCTGCAGCACAGAGATGCGCACGAAGATCCGCTCGGCGCGCGACAGGTTCTGCTCGGACTCGGACTCATCGAACATGCGGGGCACGGGTTAGTAGGGGCGATGGAGCGCAGCTTACGGCAGTCGCCCGAAGAGCCCAACCCGATGCGCTTCGCGCCGGTGCGCTGGCGCCGTCAGAGAGGTGACGTCGAGTTCCCCGTCGGGGTTGAGGTCGAAGCGGATGCTCTTGCCACCGCTGACTTCGTGGAAGTATTCGAATCGGCGTAGGCGGCGAGAGCCGCTCGGACGAGCAACCGATCTGCGCCGCACCTGATCGATGGAAACTCGCCATCCCACTGCATGCAACGTTGACACACGCAGTAAAGCACGCGTTTGGGTGACCACCGGAATCCTATGGGAGGGGAACGCGCACCGCACATTGAGCGTTCCCCTCTCGGCCGGCAAGCCGTTGGCGGCATCCACGACAGGGGCCGCCCTTCAAAGCCGCGCCCTGGCCGCATAGACAGGGCGAGAGGACTCGCGGATGATGAGCGGCTCGCGTCGCTTCGCCCCGGAAGGACCCCACCGTGAGCCAAGAGCCTACCTCCAGCCACGCCCTGACCGACGCGGAGCTTCGCCAGGCCATCGACGGCTGCGACCGCGAGCCGATCCACATCCCTGGCACCATCCAACCCCACGGCTACCTCATCGGGGTGGATGCAGAGCGCACGATTTGCTTCATGAGCGACAACTGCGCAGCGCTCTTCGAGCGCCCCCTGACGGAACTTGTCGGCCTATCGGCGGCCGGCCTAGTACCCGCGCAGGACATCGACGGACTCGAGCAAGCACTCGCAGGCACCCAGGCGCTCACCACCAGCTACCGCGAGATCCAACTCAGAGACGGTCACGGCGGATTCCCCGTTCTCAATGAGGTTGTCGATGCGGTGTCGTCACAGGGCTACAAGCGAGAATCCGTTTGGGCGGTCCGTCTCGCCCTCGACGAAGCGCTGGTCAATGCCGTCAAGCACGGCAACAAAAGCAACCCGGACAAATTAGTCCATATCGATTGCCGTGTCGATGATCAGGCGATGATCATCCAAATCGAAGACGAGGGCCAGGGTTTTGTGCCTGACCAATTACCCGACC
>JBCBZW010000221.1 GCA_039815145.1 Pseudomonadota bacterium | reverse complement strand
GCCCGTGTCGTTCATAGAAGCGACGGCCTCATAGCCGAGGTTGCGGATGTACGCCGCCAACTGCATGACGATGGACGCCTCGTGCGAGTACTCGCGGCCCGTCGCCGCTCCCGCGAGGGCGGAGGGGTAGGTGCTCACCAGACGCTCGTCCATCTCGTGTCCGAGCACGATTACATGCGTGATGCCGGTGGGCAAAGCGTTCTCTTCGGCGCTCATGTCCCGGGTATCCACCCGCGAGGCGTATTGCCAACGCGCGTCGAGGCGGGTGATGCCGCACAGGTCCGCGCCGAAAAACTCGGCGATGCGCTTGATCTCCCGGCTCATCGCCACCGGGTCGTCCACCTCCACCTTCTCGGGTGCGACCGGTGTGTCGTTCTCGATCGGGGCCTGGAACCCCTCGCGCTTGCCCTCGTCGTTACCGCGGTTCGAGATCAGGTCCGAGATCAACCAGCTGGCGTTGCGCAGGGCGAAGTCACGCTGGGTAAAGCCATCGCCACGGCGGGGGATGGCCTCCATGCGGTATGACGCGAAGAAGGCGTCGGAGCGCGGGCTGCGCACCGTCGGATCCCAGAAGGCGCGGGTGAAGATGTCGTCGCGCTGGTGGAAGGGCGCGAAGTCCTCGGTGACGTCGATTCCGGCGGCAGCATCGTTAGAGGCAACGTAGTCACTTGGCATGCGGCCATTGGATCAGATGACGGGCCGGGCGCGCCAGCGGTCAGGCGCTTAGCAATCCCAGCGCCTGACCCGATGCCCTACCAGGGGCGACTGAGCAGCGCACACTGGTTGTTGGCGTCGTGCTCCGCCACCTGGACCTGGCCTTCGCCGCCCTTGATTTCATCGCTGCCGCCACCGCCGCAGATCACGTCGTTGCCGCCCTTGCCCTTGATGATGTCGTCGCCACCACCGCCGTGGATGATGTCGCGGCCGGAGGTGCCGTTGATCACATCGGCGTTGTCAGTGCCGGAGATGGTCACCGCAAGGCCGTCGCAGGTGGTGGGCACGGACGCGCTAGCCGTGACCGCGCAGGTGCCGAGAACAGCGGCCAGTACCGCGATGGATAGATGCGTTGCTCGAGTTGCCATGGGAACTCTCCTGGGTCGCTCAATGTGACTTGTGCAAGGGAGTTCGCCGCTGACGGAGGGCGCCTGACACCGAGGCGACGGGTGGTAGGGCGGCAGTTGTGACTTCGCAAACCGCGCAGGCACACTAGGCCTTTCGAGACGCCAGGTGCTTGGGCGCTATGGCGCCGCTAACCCGTTCGGAGCCCTATCCATGGTGCGCCAGTTTGTTCGCTGCCTGCTGCTTTGCCTGATCATGACCGGCGCTGCCGCGGCTCAACCCAAGCTCATCGAACTGGTCGAGGGCACGGCGCTGACGGCGCCGCTCTCGGGCCTGCAGATCAGTCTGCTGAAACAAGGTCGCGCCACGGAGGGGTGGGCCTTAGGCTTCGCACAACTCTCGGAGACGGGCACCCAACCCCTGCGCCGTGATCACAAGATTCGCGTCGCCTCGATTTCCAAACTGGTGGTGGCGATCGGCGTCATGCAACTGGTGGAAGCCGGCAAGCTCGACCTCGACGCCGACGTGAGCGACTACCTCCGTTGGCCCTTGCGAAATCCCGCGTTCGCGGACGAGCCGATCACCATTCGCCAACTCCTCACGCACACCTCCTCCCTGCGCGACGGCAGGGGTTACTCCATCCCCGCCGGTCAAGGCGAGCTACGCGATTTCTTCACCCCCGACTCGACCCACTGGGACGACGGCGCCCACTTCGCAAGCGGCCCGGGGCGCGAACCGGGCGCCTACTTCACCTACTCGAACCTCGCCTTCGGCGTGCTCGGCTCGGTGATCGAAAGCAGCAGCGGCGAGCGCTTCGATCTGTACATGGCCCGCGCCGTGCTCGAGCCCCTCGGCATCGACGCACGCTTCAATGCATGCGCCATCGCCGACAAGCAACGTGCCGCCGGCTTTCGCAGGCGGGCGCAGGAGAGTGAGGAGTGGAACCCCGACGGGCCGTGGATCGCCCAGGTGGACGGCGGTGCGCCCAGCTGCTTCTACGGCGGCAGCGATCCCGCGTTCGTCGAGTCCTTCCTGAAGGACTACCGCCTCGGCAGCAACGGCACCCTGTTCTCACCCCAGGGCGGCCTGCGGGCCAGCGCGGACGACTTACTGGTGATTCTGCGCATGCTGGCAGGACGTGGCGAAGTCGACGGCCGCCGCCTGCTCTCGCCAGCGACGGTGGAGGCGATGCTCGCACCCGGTTGGACCCTCGAGGCGGACGCAGCGAACGGCCTATCCGCCGGCGAGGTCGAGCCCGGTGGCCCCACGGATGGCCTCATGACGAGCTACGGCCTGTCGGTACATCGCATCGACATGCGCGCCTGGGGCTTCGATAGCGGCCCCCGCCTGCTCGTGGGCCACCTCGGCGAAGCTTACGGAGTTCTTAGTCACGCCTTGTTCGACCCCCTGACCGGCGACGGCATCGCCACCATCATCACCGGCACGGCGGATGATCCGGCGGCCGCGCCCCCGGGCACGAGCCCCCTGTATCGCGTGGAAGAAGAAGTGCTGCGCTGGTGGCTTTCGCGCTAGGGCGTTAGGGATATGCTGAGCGATGCAGACATCGCGGCGTTTCACGGCACCGGCTGGTTGCTGAAACCGCGTCTCTTCGAGGCCACGGAGATCGAGCGGATGCGCGGCTGCTTCGAGCAGCTCGAGCGCCTGGCCCGCGACATGCCAGCCACTGGACTGCGCGAGGGTTCGCACTTCGTGCTCGGCGAACGCAACGGTGAGCAGATCATCAAGCGCGTCGTTTGGGCGGGCGGCTCACAGCCTTACCTACTGACCATCGGCGAGGATGAGCGACTGACCGTTCCCGCCGCCCAGTTGCTGGGCAGCTCAGCGATGGACCAACTGCTCAGCCAGGCGCACTTCAAACGGCCCCACGACGGCGTCGTGTTCGGTTGGCATCAGGACATCCAGCACCGGGACAAGGGCGGCGATACCTGGCGCGACGTCAACGGCAAGGGCAGCTTCGTGCAGACCATCATTGCCCTCGACGCCATGACGCCAGACAGTGGCCCGCTGCAGTTCATCCCAGGAAGCTCGGGCTGGGGTCGTGTGGACTTTGGTGCGGGGGACTACACCGCGTCTGACGCTATGTCGCCGCGGCCCGCGCAGTTTCGCGAGGAGGATGCCGTGACGATCCTGGCCGAACCTGGGGACACGCTCTTCTTCGGCCCCTACACGGCGCACGCGAGCTTCGAGAACACCTCGTCGCAGTATCGCCGCGTGTTGATCAACGGCTACGCGTACCCGGAGGCGAACAAGCGCGTGTACCCCGGCGAGGGCTCAGGGCGGCGACTCACCGTGTCCTTGCCCCCCGCCACCCGATTGCAGCCGTAGCGCGGTGTTCTCCGCGTGGGACTGGGCGATCGTCGCGGCCTATATGGCGGGCACGACGCTGGTCGGCCATCGCCTGAAGGGGCAGCAACACTCCACGCGAGACTTCTTTCTCGGCGGACGACGCCTGCCCTGGTATGCGGTCTGCGCGTCCACCATCGCCACCACGATCAGCGCCATCACCTTCATCGGCGTTCCTGCCCTCGTCTATGCGGAAGCCGGCAACTTCACCTACCTGCAACTGGCCATCGGCGGCGTAATCGCGCGCGTGCTCATCGCGCGCTTCCTCGTACCGCTCTACTACGAGAAGGAGTTCTACAGTCCCTACGACTACATGGCCGATCGCCTGGGGCCCGTCGTCGGCCGCATCACCGCCGGGATGTTCTGCTTGGGCGGCATCCTGGGTCAGGGCGTGCGTGTGTACGCGACGGCCCTGGTGCTGGAAATCGTCACCGGCTGGCCACTCGGTCAGAGCATCGTGATCATCGGCGCCTTCTCCGTGCTGTGGACCTGGATGGGCGGGATCGCCGCCGTAATCTGGACCGACTTCGTGCAATTCTTCGTCCTCATCGCTGGCGGAATCGCGGCGCTGGTGTTCTTGACCGGCGCCCTACCGGAAGGCTGGGTCAGCCTGGTCGAGAGTGGACGAGCCGCCGAAAAATTCACCACCTTCGATTTCTCCACCGATCCCCGCGTGGCCTTCACCTTCTGGGCAGCGCTTCTCGCCATGCCGTTCCAGAACGTGGCCGTCTACGGCACCGATCATCTGCATGCGCAACGCTTGCTGTGTTGTCGCAACGCCCAGGAGGCGAAGAAGGCTGTGCTCTGGAGCACGCTGGGCGAGTTGGTGCCCGTCCTGATGCTGACCGTCGGCGTCGGTCTCTATGCGTTCTATCAGGTAAACCCGATGCCGTCGGCACTCGCCGCGCTGGTGGCCGAGCGGGGCGACCGGGTGTTTCCAGCGTTCATCGTCTCCGAGATACCCGTGGGCCTGCGTGGGTTGCTCATCGCCGGGGTGTTGAGCGCAGCGATCTCGAGCCTGGATTCCATCCTGGCTGCGCTATCGCAGATCTCATTGACCATGTTCTACCAACCCTACCTGCGGCCGGACGCTGACGAGGCGCACCTGCTGCGGGCGTCGAGGGCGCTCGTGGTGGGATGGGGTGTCGTGCTCGCCGCCATGGCCTGGCAGTTTTCGGCCAGCGAACTCGATCTCGTCACCCTAGCGTTTTCGATGACCACCTACACGTGGGGGCCGATGTTGGGTCTGTTCGTGCTGAGTATCCTCGCTCGTCACTTTCGCGTAGCACAGGCCGGGCGCGCTGTGCTGGTGAGCGTGGCGGTCGTACTGGTGATCAACCAACCGGAGATGTTCAACCCTGTCTTTGGGACCGCGTTCGACGGGCCGTTGCTCGCGTGGCCGTGGCTGTTCCCCATCGGCACCTTGGTGTGCGTGGCGGCAGGGTTTCGCGGACGAGCGGCCACCTGAGCCCCGGAACTAGAGGCGACATGCGGTCCACGCCATGAGGAATTCTCGACCCGTCGACAAGGTCTGCCCCTCGAGACACCCGCCCACCTGCCGGGCCGAGTGCAGGTAGGGGCCGGTGCCATCGGCCGTGACGGCGGTGAAGAGCAACGTGCCTCGATGCACGGTGTAGCCGCTTTCGCTGAAGGGACTGCCGTAGAAGCTGCCCTCCAGCTTGCCGTCGACCATCGCCGTCACCACCAGTTCGGTCTTGCTCGGGGGTTTGTCAGGT
>JBCBZW010000220.1 GCA_039815145.1 Pseudomonadota bacterium | reverse complement strand
TGAGCTTGTGCCCGAAGGTGTCACCACCACCGGCAAGATCACCGACGTCCGCCGCGATCGCTCCGGCGAACACCTGCGCACCTACTCCACCTTCGAGTACTTCGACCGGAAGGGCAATCGCTACACGGGCGAAGTGGGTGGGTCCGGCTACGCCGTGGGCGATGCTATCCGCGTCAGCTACCTGCCGCACGATCCGCAGGTTCACGATCTCGCGGAAGTGGTCGATGGACTGCGCGCCAAGCGCCAGCCCTCGACGTAACCGCTAGCCCCGAGTGACGCTGCTGGGCGGAGGTCCAGCGGCGTCCACGTTACGGCAACTTCACTCGCTCAAGAACTCAGCCGTCACCGTCCGGTCGCCGGTCATCACCACGGTGCAGGCGCCGGTGAAGAAGTTCTGCGAGTCGCACTGCTCGTCCACCCAGCCGATGAAGAAGTTCAGTCCCTCCGCCCTCGGGATCAAGTCGAACACGCCCGCGTTGGGCAGCAGATCCACGGTGCAGGTGTCCTCCACGCAATACTGGGGATCGGGTAGCACGATGCCGAGGGGAGTGATCTCCACCGTCCCCTCGCCGACGCCGGTGAAGTTCACCGTGAGGCTGAAGAAGCTCCCCGGCGCGATGACGGTGACCGCTTCGGTGGTCTCATCGGCGAGCCCGTCATCGTCGGTCACGCGCAGACGAATCGAGAAGGTGCCCACCTCGGTGTAGGCCGTCGTCGCGGTGACGCCCGTGGTGTCGAAGGTGCCGTCGTCCTCGAAGTCCCACTCGTAGCTGACGATGGCGCTGTCATCCGTGCTGGCGCTCGCATCCAACGCGACGGCCTGATTGACCTCCGGCACGTTCGGCGTGACCGTGAAGGCGGCAGTGGGCGGTGGGTTCGCGTCGGCATCGAGCACGAAGCTGACCGTGCAGGTCTGGTGCCGGTCGGCGAGCACCTGCACCTGTGTTGCGTCGCCGCCCGGCGGCACGCCCTCGCAATCGCCGCCCCAAGCATCGACCCGCATCAGGGGCGCAGGCTGTGCCGTCAGGGTGACGAGCTCACCCGGCGCGAAGACGCCACTGCAGATCGGCGTATCGCAGCGCAGTTCGCCCCCATCGCTGGTGACCGTACCTTCACCATCGATGATCACTGCCAGCGCCGAGCAATCCTGCTCCCCTATCCCGCGTACCAGGTGCGGACGCGCACGGGAGCCGACGTTGTTGGAACTCCAGCTACCCTGGAACTGGAAACGCTCGTGCGTCTGAGCGCCGTCGCCGAGCTGGCCGAAGGTGTTGTTGCCCCACGACCACAGAAACCCGCAATCACCCGAACGCGCCAAGGCAAGGCTGTGATCGCCCCCCGCGGACACGGCGGAAATGCCCTGGGACAGGCCGGGCACCGCGCGCACTTCCGAGCGACTCTCCACGCTGCCATCGCCAAGCTGGCCCTCGCGGTTGAAGCCCCATGCGAGCGCCTCGCCACCATCGATGGCAATCAGGTGAACGCCGTCGGACGACCCAAACACCTCGGGCACGCTGAACGCATCGATTGGGCGCACGGGATCCAACGCGCCGCCATTGACGGCGAATCCCGCCCCCCAGGCAAGCACCCGCCCATCCGCCATCAGTGCCAAAGAACCGGAAGCCGTCGCCCGCACGCCGACTGCCCCATCAACGCCTTGCACGCGCACGGGCACGGGCTGCGCGTCCGGGCAGCACAGGTCGCCGCCGGCAGCGCCGTTCACCCCGGTGCCCCAACCCCAGACGCTGCCGTCCTCCGCAAGAGCCACCGTGTGATCTTCGCCCGCCGCCAACGCGCGTATCGGCGGCAATCCGATGACCGGGGCCGGCTGAGAGCGGGACTCGGTGGTGCCATCGCCCAGCTGGCCACGGTGGTTCCGCCCCCACGCGAGCACCGTGCCGTCCTCCAGCAGCGCTAGGGAGAAGCCCCAGCCGGCTTCCACCGCGATCACCCCTGTCACGCCACCTATGGTTACCGGTTGGTGCAACACCGTCAGCTCGCCGCCACCGATCTGACCGTCCTCGTTGGCACCCCAGCCCACCACCGTGCCGTCGGCGAGCAGCGCCAACACGTGGCCGTCTTTGCCGGCCTGATTGACTATCAAACCACCGGCCGCCATGGCCACGACGTCCCGGAGTCCTTCGATCGGTCCGGGCACGTAGCGATCGATGCCGTCGCCGTAGACATCGAGACGACCATTCTCAGCGAGCTGACCGTCGCGGTTCGTGCCCCAGCTCCACACGGTGCCATCCTCGAGCAAGGCGAGGGAGAAGTCCGATGCGGCTAGCACGTCCACGGCACTCGGCGCGGGCTCACCTCGGTCGGGCGGGAGGATGGTGAGCATCATGCTCACGCCCGAGGAGGCGATGTTCGCGCCGGTGTTGCTGCGCAAGGTGCTCCTCACGTCCACCTCGTACACCCCAGGCGCCACCCGGGGATCGAGCTGCAGGGTCCAACTCACATCGAGCGCCTCCTCGTCGTTCTCGACGAAGGTCACCTCGACGTAGGCCGCCAGGTCATCGTCCGGCATCGCCTCGTAGGTCACGCTGGTGAGCCGCTCCTCGGTGGTCACCTCGGCCTTGGTGTTCCACACCGTCTGCTGCCCCTCCTCGAGGGAGACCGATGCCGTATCGCTGCTCAGGGTGATGACGCTCCGAGCCGGCTCTTCGTTGTTGTCATCGTTATTGTTGCCGAACTCGGCGCTGCCCAGGGCGGAGACCACCCCGAGCAGGACGACGGCTGCGCGGAGCCAGGGTCGCACCCAGCGACCTACAGTTTTTGTAGTTGTGTTCATGACTGTCCTCGTGGGAAGAGTGGGAAGTGGGGGGTGAGCCAGGCGTAGGCCATCGCGGCGCCGAGGACGACCGCGGCAACGTCCCAGGGATCGAAGCGGCCAGTGCCCAACGCTGCTGGCCAGGCGCCGCCCGCCAGCCACGCGGCGACGCCTTCGAGCTGCCCTAGCTCGAGGGCGATGGCACCCAGGGCCCATGCCAGGCACACCGCCCGCATGCTCCGCCGCGAAGGTGCACTCACCGATGCGGACAGCAGGCAGAGGGCGAGCACGTGGAGAAAGCTCGGCAAGCTCCCCGTCATTGCCTGCGGTGGTAGATAAACCGCCAGCCAAGGCATCGACGGCATCAACGCCACCGTCGGCGGCCGAGCGATGGCGTAGAACAGGAAGCCGACCGCGAAGCAGGCGAGCCCTGCCGCGGCCGGCGTTGGATGGATCAACCGGTCGCTTGGTCGACAGCTAAGGAGGACGGGGAGTGATGGCATGGGCTTGGGTCCTGTGCGTCTGCTCACCCCTACGTACGCAACGCGAAGGAAAAGGGACCACGCTTCAACAATGGTCCCCGTAGCCACGCGCTCGCGTATGCAGGGAGGGAAGCACCGACGTCACACAAACGCCCGAGGAGCGATGCCATGCACACCGCACGCCGATGGAGAGCACCTACGACACCCCAATGCCGCTGCTGGCGCTGATGAACAGCGGCGAGGAGCGCAGCGCCGCCGAGCGCTGCGGCGAGATCTACGAAGAGCTACGCAAGCTCGCCCACGCCCAACGTCGTCAATGGGTGGGCAACGAGACCTTGAACACCACAGCGATCGTGCACGAGGCGTACTTGAAGCTCGCCAAGCGACGCTCGCCCTTCGAGAATCGCTTGCACTTCTTCGCCACCGCGGCACGGGCGATGCGCCACATCCTGGTGAGCTACGCGCGCCAGGCCACGTGCGAGAAGCGCGGCGGCAAGACTGAGCACGCAGCAGTGGACGTGGAGCTGCTCGCCGACTCGGTCACCCTCAACGACATCCTCGCCCTCGACGACGGCCTCACGCGTCTGGCCGAGATCGAGGCGCGCTGCGCGCGGGTGGTGGAATGCCACGTCTTTGCGGGCCTGACCCTCGCCGAGACGGCAAACGCCCTCTCCATCTCCCGCACCACGGCGAAGCGCGATTGGGCCTTCGCCACCGCCTGGCTCTACCGCGAGTTCACCGGCCGCAGCGAGCGGGTGGGCCCATGAGCGACGACCTATCCCGCCTGCAAGCCATCTTCCAGGAAGCGCTCACGCAGCCACGGGACATGTGGGAGGGCTTCGTGGCTGAGGCCTGCGCTGGCAACGCAGCGCTCGCGCGCGAAGTGCACTCGCTGCTGCGCGCCTCCGAGGCCAGCAAGGGCTTCTACCACGACCTCACCCGGCGGGTGGAAGCGGCCGTCTCCCCCATGATCGGCGCCCGCCTTGGGCCCTGGAAGATCCTGTCCCAGGTGGGGCGGGGTGGCATGGGCACGGTGTACAAGGCGCAGCGCGACGACGGTCAGTTCCGCCAGCAGGTGGCGCTCAAGACCCTCCGCGTAGGGGCGGCCGACGCCCAGGCGGCCGCCCGTTTCGCCAACGAGCAGGCGCTGCTTGCGCGCCTCGAACACCCGCAGATCGCCCGCCTCATCGACGGCGGCTTCGCCAGCGATGACACGCCCTACCTGGTGATGGAGTACGTCGACGGCGTTCCCCTCGACGTCTGGTGCCGTGAGCAGGGCGCGACGCTGAGCGAACGCCTGCGCTTGTTCACACGCGTGTGCGATGCCGTCAGCTATGCCCATCGCTCGCTGGTCGTCCATCGCGATCTCAAGCCCAGCAACGTCCTCGTGACCGCAGCGGGCCACCCCAAGCTCCTCGACTTCGGAATCGCCAAGGCCCTCGACGGCGGGGAGCGAGGCGATCTCACGGAGGAAGGCGGTGCGCTGATGACCCCGCGCTACGCCGCCCCGGAGCTGCTGCGCGGCGCCACCGCCACCACCCTCGCCGACGTCTACTCCCTGGGCGTGCTGCTCTACGAACTGCTCACCGGCAATGCCGCCTACGACCCAGGGCTCAGCTTGTCGGATCTCGTGCAGCAGGTCTGCGTGCAACCGTTACGCGCGCCGAGCCAGCGGGTGGCCAATCGGCCCCTCGCCCGCGCGCTGCGCGGAGACCTCGACACCATCGTGCTCAAGGCCACTGCTAAGGACCCGAACGAGCGCTACGCGTCCGTGGACAGCCTGCGCCAGGACATCATGCGGCATCTCGCGAACGAACCGGTGACCGCCCGCGGCCCGTCCCTCGCCTATCGCTTCGCCAAGTTCCTGCGGCGCAACGCCCTGGCCAGCGCGTTCGCCGGCATCGCAACGGTGGCGCTCGTGGC
>JBCBZW010000219.1 GCA_039815145.1 Pseudomonadota bacterium | reverse complement strand
CCGCCTTGCGCCCCGTGATCATCGGACCTATCAGATTCTGTCGCTTGCGCGCGGCATACCAGCTGATGGCGAGCAGGTGTAGGCCGATCACCCAAGGGATCAGTTGGCCGTTGATCTTGTGCACGGTGGTGAGTCTCTCCGCCCACGCCGTCGGGATCGCGCCGTTCCACGGGCCGAAGTAGGCGAGTTCGTCGCTCGCGAACAACCCCGTGGTGGCTTGCACTGCCAACATGCCCAGCATGAGCAGGATGGCCATGGCGCCGAGGGGGTTGTGGCCAGGGCTCGGCGCGCTGTCTCGCTGGGCCAGGGTCCTGGCGTAGCGCAGGACGTGCGCCGGCCCCTTCAGGAAGCTCGCGAAGCGCGCATGGCGCGACCCCACGACCCCCCAAAGCACGCGGAACGCCACCAGACCGAGGGTGATGTAGCCGAGCAGCATATGCGCGTCCAGCAGATCGAAGGCGTTGGCCGTGATCCAGGAGCTCGGGACCAGCAGGGCGAACGCCCAGTGCACGGCCCGCGTCGGCCAGTCCCAGATCTTGACTGGGCCTGGCCGAGACGGGGTGTTCTCCTGCGTCGCCTCAGGCAAGGGCGGTCAGGCGGACAGCGCGGCGGCGGGCGCCACGTAGGGATGGCCGAGGGACTCCGCCACCGGTTGGCAGGTGATCTTGCCGGCGTGCACGTTGAGGCCGTTGCGCAGATCCGCGTCGGTGGTGATCGCCTTGGCGAGGCCCATGTTGGCCAGCTTCACCACGTAGGGGAGGGTGGCGTTGTTCAGGGCGAAGGTGGACGTGCGCGGCACGGCGCCCGGCATGTTGGCGACGCAGTAGTGCACCACCTCATCGACCACGTAGGTGGGGTCCTCGTGGGTGGTGGCCTTCGAGGTCTCGAAGCAACCGCCCTGGTCGATGGCCACGTCCACCACCACTGAGCCTGGCTTCATGCGCGAGATGATGTCGCGCGTGAGCAGCTTCGGCGCGGCGGCGCCGGGGAGTAGCACCGCGCCGACCACCAGGTCGGCCTCCAGCGCGTAGTGCTCGATGGCCTCGCGCGTGGAGTACACGCAGGAGATGCGTCCGGAGTAGTCGATGTCGAGCTGGCGCAGGCGCGCGATGGAGCGGTCGAGGATGGTGACCTCCGCGCCCATGCCCTTGGCGATGTAGGCGGCGTTGTCGCCCACGATGCCGCCGCCGATGATCAGCACCTTCGCGGGGGCCACGCCAGGCACGCCGCCGAGCAGGGTGCCGCTGCCGCCCTGGGCGCGCTCCAACGCGTGGGCGCCGGCCTGGATCGACAGGCGCCCCGCCACCTCACTCATGGGGGCCAGGAGCGGGAGTGAGCCGCCCGGGCCGGTGATGGTCTCGTAGGCGACGGAGCTGCTACCGCTCTTGATCAACGCGTCGGTGATCTCCGCGGCGGCGGCCAGGTGCAGGTAGGTGAACAGCAGCTGGCCCTCGCGCAGCATGGCGCACTCGGGGAGCTGCGGCTCCTTCACCTTCACGATCATGTCGGCCTGGGCGAACACTTCCGCCGCCGTGTCCACCACGGTGGCGCCCGCCTGGCGGTAGTCCTCATCCGTCAGGCGAATGCCTGCGCCCAGTTGGGTTTCCACCACCACCTGGTGGCCGTGCATGACCACCTCGCGCACGCTGGCGGGCGTGAGGCCGGCACGAAACTCGCGGTTTTTGATTTCCTTCGGTACCCCGATGAGCATGTCCTACTCCCCTTGGTGTTATTGCTTGCCGGCGAGGGCAGCTGCCCCGGCCCTGGCGATTTGTCCATCCTGTTGGGAGCGCACGCCGCTGATGCCGATGGCGCCCACCACCGTGCCGTCTATCTCGAGGGGCACGCCACCCTCCACGGCGACCACGCTCGGCATGGCGAGGTAGCCCTGGCGACCGGACCCCACCATCTCCTCGAAGGCGGCCGTGGGGCGCTTGAAGAGCACCGCGCTGCGTGCCTTGGCGATGGCGACATCGACGCTGCCGAGCTGCACGCGATCGTCGCGCTGCAGGTAGATGATGTGTCCACCGTCGTCCAGCACGGCGATGACCACCGGCCAGTCGTTGGCCACGGCTTCTTCTTCGGCGGCTTCGGCCACGCGGCGAGCCGCGGCCAAGCCGATAGAGGTCTTAGTCGTCATGCGGTGTTGCCCCCTTCGCCACAAGGAAAACCGGGCCCGCCAAAGGGCGGGCCCGGAGATTGGGGGGACAAGTCTAGCGGAGTCGCGGCGGCGGGAGGTGGCGAAGTGCGCTGCGTCCTAGATAGTAGGTTGGCCGGCGAGCCACTCGTCGTCCGAGTCCTCGCTGATCTCGCCGAACAGCGGCGTCGTGTAGTAGCGCTCCGCCGTGTCCGGCAGCATGGCGAGGATCACGCTGCCGGGGCTGGCCTTGGCCGCCACCTTGAGCGCCGCCGCCAGGGTGCCGCCGCCGGACACGCCCGTGAAGATGCCCTCCTTGGCCGCCAGGGCGCGTGAGGTCTCCATGGACTCGACGTCGGACACGGGCACGTTCTCATCGAAGATTTCGCGGTTGAGTACGTCGGGCACGAAGTCGGGGGTCCAGCCCTGGATCTTGTGCGGCTGCCACTCCTGGCCGGCGAGCAGGCGAGCGTTGTCCGGCTCGGTGGTGACGATGGTCACCTCCGGGCGCGCGAGTTTGATCATCTCGCCGGCGCCGGACATGGTGCCGCCCGTGCCCCAGCCGGTGACCCAGTAGTCGAGGCGTCGGCCGGCGAAGTCGCTCAGGATCTCCGGCCCCGTGGTGCTGCGGTGGAAGGCGGGGTTGGCGCTGTTGGTGAACTGGCTGGCCCAGAACCAGCCATGCTTCTCCGAGAGCTCCTGGGCCTTCTTCACCATGCCCGTGCCGCGCTCGGCGGCCGGGGTGAGGATCACCTTGGCACCGAGCAATTTCATTAGTTTGCGGCGCTCCTTGGAGAAGCTGTCCGCCATGACGGCGACGAAGGGGTAGCCGCGAGCGGCGCAGACCATCGCCAGCGCCACGCCCGTGTTGCCCGAGGTGGCCTCCACGACCGTTTGCCCCGGGGACAGCGCACCGCTGCGTTCGGCATCCTGGACGATGCCCCAGGCCAAGCGGTCCTTTACCGAGGCGCCGGGGTTGAAGGCTTCCACCTTCACGTAGAGATCGACGTGGTCCGGGGCGATGTGGTTGAGCCGTACCACCGGCGTTGAGCCGATCGTGTCGATGATGCTGTCGTAGATCATGCGCGCGTTCCCTTTCCTTCGGGCGAGCCGTTGTTGGACGATGATCGCGTTTTCGACGCGATACGCCGGCGTTCGTGGCCATCGGGGTCGTTCGATTCGTCATTTGTGCCGCAATGCGGCAAACTGAGTCCACATCGAACGAGGCCTCGCAGCTAGCCCGAAAGAATAAACGGCGAAGGAGGGCGAGCAGAACGACTTTATGTCGACGGCCTTATAGCGCAATCGAATATGCTGGACGGAGCGGCCGAATCGACGCGGTGGCGCGCCCGGCAGCGGGGCTCGGCCCCGAGGATATTGAATGGATCAACTGAGCGGTATCGACGCCACTTTCCTCTACCTGGAAACCCCCAAGGCGCCCATGCACATCGGCGGCGTGCTGTTCTGTGCACCCGCCAACCCGGATGATCGCGGTCTCGATTTTCAGAGCTTCCGCGCCCTGGTGGAGTCGCGCTTGCACGTGAGCCCGGTGTTCCGTCGGCGAGTGGTGCACGTGCCTCTGGACCTGGACAACCCTTTCTGGGTGGAAGACCCGCACTTCAACCTGGACGCGCACGTGAGCTACATGGCCTTGCCGGGCAAGCGTAGCTGGACGGAGATGCGCCACCTTCTCGAGCACCTGTTCTCCGTGCCCCTGGATACGCGCCGCCCCCTGTGGTCGCTGACCTTCGTCGAGGGACTGGACGGCATCGAGGGGCTGCCGCCGGGCTCCTTCGCCGTGGTGCATAAGATCCACCACGCCGCCGCCGACGGCATGAGTGGGCGGGATCTGCTCACCTGCCTGCTCGATCCCACGCCCGAGGTGCGTGAGTTCCCGGGCCACGCGAGGTGGATGCCGGATATGCAGCCCTCCCTGGCGCAGCTGCTCACCAGCACGGGGCTCGGCCTGCTCAAGCGACCCTTCGGCATCGCGCGCACCATGGGGTCCGTGGTCGGCGGGGCCCTCAACATCGGCCGCGATCTGCTGCTGGCGGGCACCAAGGAGCGTGACGTGCACCTCACGGGGCCGCGCACACGCCTCAACGTGCCCGTAGAGCCGCAGCGCGTGTTCGGTGCCGTTCGCCTGCCGCTCTCGTCCCTGCGCGCCGCGCGGGGCCTGGTGGCGGGCGCCAGCCTCAACGATGTGGTGCTCACCGTCTGCGCCGGTGCCCTGCGCCGCTATCTGCAGGCCAACGCGGAATTGCCCGCCCAGCCCCTTACGGCGTTGGTGCCTATCTCGGTGCGCCGCTCCGTGCTCGAGGCCAACAACAACCGCCTGAGTGCGATGATCGTCTCCCTCGCCACCCTCGAGGCAGACCCGGTGGCGCGCCTCGAGGCCGTCCACGGCAGCGTGCGCTTGAACAAGGACTACGCCGAGGCGATCGGCGCGCGCACGCTCTCGGACGTGGCGCAGGTGGTGCCCTTCACCCTCGGCATCGCCGCCTCAAGGCTCTACTCGCGGATGAAGATGGCGCTCTACCACCCGCCCCTGTTCAACCTGGTCATCACCAACGTGCCGGGTCCGCGCCGACCGCTCTACTTCAACGGCGCGCGCGTGCTGAGCACCTTGGGGACGGCGCCGATCATCGACGGCTTAGGCATGATCATCGTGGTCACCAGCTACTCGGACGAGATGTCCATCAGCGTCACGGCCTGCCCGTCCGTGCTGCCGGACGTTGAGTTCTTCGAGCAGTGCCTTCGCGAGTCCATGGATGAGATCGATGTGGCCGTGAGCGAGCAGGCGGCCATCGCGCGGCGCGGATCGCCGACGCCCTTGCGGGCGGTACCGAGCGGAGGCCAGGGCGGTTGATCGCGATGGTGGATGAGAAGATTTCGAGGCCGTCGCTGCTGAACCAGGCCCTCGAGGCGCGGGTGGGCATGGAGATCGCGGCGACCCTGAGCACCTATCCTCTGCTGCGCCAGGCGCCCCGTGGCGACGGCCACCCGGTGCTCGTGCTGCCCGGGTTTTTGACCAACAGCCTG
>JBCBZW010000218.1 GCA_039815145.1 Pseudomonadota bacterium | reverse complement strand
AGCCTAAGCCTAAGCCTAAGCCTAAGCCTAAGCCTAAGCCTAAGCCTAAGCCTAAGCCTAAGCCTAAGCCTAAGCCTAAGCCTAAGCCTAAGCCCGGGCCGAGGTCCCAAGGGACCGAAGGCCCTGGGCAAGAGTCCGAAGGAGGCTCGAGAGGTAGACCTGAAGGTGTTGATGTCAGTCAGCACACGCCACACCTGCTGCTCTAGACGGACCCTGTCCGTCCTACAAAAATGAAGGACTCCTGTCCTTCTGTCCTGAAAAAGGCGGGAATTTTCCCGCCCAAAAACACACCGCGGCGCGCACACACCACGTCGGCATCGCCGCGCGCGCGGAAAAAACCGCCAAAAGGACTGCAAGAGGTCTTGCAGCAGCCGAAGCCACCACACAAAACCCCAAGCACGCCTCTGGCAAACTCAATCAAAACAAGCAAAGCGACAAACGAAGCTGGCAAGAACAACGCTACAAACGTAAGAGCTCCTCCACTCGGAGCTGCTCCAAAGAGAAAGGTGACGCCGAAATGGCCGCCAACTGCCGAGCTGGAACCGCAGCGCGATAGTGTCGCAAGAAGGTGGAACGAGAATGACGTGCCCGCTCCAAGGCGGGCGTCGCGTCCTGGCCGATCGCGTCCAACACAGAGCCCGAACGCCCCCGCAAAAGTGAATAATGATCAATGCGCACGTTGCCCAGCTCCCAAGCCGTCTCCTGTACCACATTGCTCACGCGCTCCTCTCCAAGCATCCGGTACACTCCCTGCTTCTTACGAAGCGACACAAGGAGGCCCACCGACTCCATGGTCGTCGCCTCCTGCTGCTCTGGTGGAAGTGAGTGAGACAAAGCTGGTGTCTGGACTGCGGACGCCTGGAGGCGCCGAAGGTACCAGTCCAGGAGGACGGCTGTGTCCACCTGAAGGGCGCCATCAGCCGAGAGCTGCACGTGACTCGCTCGAGGCCGCATCACCGTGATCAACGGCGACCAGTCCGACGAGAACGACGCTGGCCGGAGGTGGAACTCCTTCGGCCGGAAGATGCGGAACTGAAAGGCAGAGACGTCCGTCGATAACGCCACCTCGATGTCAGCCGCCTGCAGTTGCGCCCACGACATCTGCGCCTCGCCAACCAGGAAGCGCAAAGTGCGAACATCCAACCGAGCAATGTCCGACGGTCGCATGGCACCGTCAAGCATAAGCAGAAACGCCAAACGGCCCCGCAGATCTTTGGGGTTGCTCGTTGCAGAGAGCGGCTGCGCCACGAAGGTGTCCAAGAGCCCTCGAAGGTCGACCGGTGAACGAGCTTCTTCGTCCGGTGTTCCACAGGCTGCTTGTAGTCGATGCGCCCTCGTCTGTGCGCCAGACGCGAGAGAGATCACCTCGACATTCCGAGCGAGGCGAATTGTAGTAGACACGGCCTGGAGTCGGGAGCGGAGCTGTGTTGGCGAAAGTCGCGGGGTTGCTGCCCCCAGCGCCGCTGCGTAGTTGGTGAACGTGACGCTGTCGGCTTCGTCGACGCTCACCCCTATTGACACGCACCACTGCTCGAAGGCCGACCAAGCTGCGTCGTGGTGCCGGCCTTCGCGGTGGCGCCAGCGAGCGAGAACGTTGCGGACGGCATTCTCACAGAAGCCTCTTCGCTCCAGGTGGCGCCGCAGATAGGCGATGCGAGCATCGCCCACTGCACCGTCACCTGCATGTCCTGCTCCGCCGGTAGGCTCAGCAGCGGGTTCTGCGACGATAAGATGGCCGGAGGCGCGCACAGTAGGCGCGCCAGGAGGGTCCACCACGTGGCTGACGGCCACGCGGGGTGCACCAAGATAATGCGGCGCGTCCACCTCTCGTTGCGGATCTTCGCGAGGAACCTCGACAGGATGGCCGGTGGGGGGAACGCGTACAGTGCTACGCCGCTCGGCAGCTCCTCCTCCTTGACCGACAGCGCGTCCACGAAAAGCGCTCCTAGGGTGAAGCGAAGGGAGCCGAAGAGGCGCGTCTGCGCCGTCTGCGGGGACGCGAACATGTCGATGGTCTGGTCGGCGTCCAGGCGAAAGAATCGGCAGATAGCCTGGAAGAACTCTGGCCGCAGCTTGGCCTCCCCCAGTGGGTGAATCACCCGCGATGCTCTGTCCGCCTTGTCGTTGTCCTCTCCCGGGAGGTAGACAGCCTGCATATCTATCCGACGGGCGCGGAGGATGGCCCAAAGCTCCAGGGTCAGCATGGTGAGTGAGATCAGCTTGCCCCCCATGCGTCGAAGGTAGCTCGCCGCGCACGTGTTGTCGGTGCGCAGCAGTATCGATGTGTCGCGCAGGTCCTTCTGTTCGATGAACGCAGCCAGGGACCGCGTGGCCCCTGCCAACTCCTTGAACGTGATGTGGCGGCGGCGTTCTGCTCCAGTGAAGCGCGCCTGGAGGGACCACGGACCCATCGGGGAGCGGGCCAGGACTGCCCCATAGGCGTACCCGCTCGCGTCGGTGTCCAAGATATGCTCCGCCGGACGCTGGAGGATACCCCGTCCATGCCAGTGGGAGAGATGCTCCGCCCACTCCTTCGCTTCGATCATCGCACGGTCGTAGCCCCAGTCCGAGGGGTGCACTACTCCCTCGTAGGAGTTGGTGCGCCTGAGGATCGAGTACAGGAGCGACATAAGGCCGCTCATGTGCGCGCGAGCTCCGAAAATCGCCGCCGACGCCGCGATCAACTGGCCGATGAGGCGGCTGAGCAAGCGCGCCGTCACGCTGCTCGGGTGATGCCGCAGTTGGCCGTGCATCGTCTGTGCCGCCTGCGTCAACTTGCGCACCTTGTCTGCTGGCAGCTCGATCGTGAAGCTCTTGGTGTCCAGGATCCACCCGAGAAACTCGATGCGCTGCGTTGGGCGGATGATGCACTTCTCGCCCTTGATGTGTATGCCGAGGGACGCCAGCGTGTGGGCCACTAGTGGCCACTGTATCGACGCCTCGTGGGTGGAGACGAACACCAGTAGGCCATCGTCCACGTACAGCACTGCCGCCACGCCCGCTCGGCGCAGCTCCTTCATGACCGACTGCAGGAGGGTGTGTAGGCGACGTGGGCTCACGCAGAGCCCCATCGGACACGTGCGGTACCGGTACCAACGGCCCTTGTGTTGGAAGGAAAGGAAGGGTCGGAATGAGGGCTTGACCTCCAGGTGGTGGAAAGCCTCCGTCACATCGAATTGGCTCATCCAAGCATTCGGTGTTAGGAGATCGAGGACCTCCGGGAGGCCCGGCATCTGAAAGGGCTCGTCCTGGATGAAGGTGTTGAGGATCTTCAAGTTCAGCAACAATCTCCATGTACCCTTCTTCTTCTTGGGTATCGGGAAGGCTGTCGACGCCCAGCGCACGTCTTTGCGAGAAGTGCGCTCTATGACGCCGTCGCGTAGGCCGTTCTGGACCAGCATGTCCAGAGCGCGCTCCTCTACCTGCTCGCCAGAGAACACGCGCGGCTGCGACCGCTGTCGCGGTGGCCGTGAGGCCAACCATGTCCATGAGACTCCCCCCTCGTAGAGCCACCTCGGCGCTGAATGCACCAAACGTCGCCAGGCCTCCAAGGACCGACCAATGCTGAACCCAAACGCTGTCGTCCGCGCCTCCGCAAGCTTGTTGGTGACCTGGCGCTCGATCTCGTCCCAGTTCTCCGTTACTTTCGCTTCCGTTGGCCGTGCTTGCCCTGGTTGTTGCGCTTGCCCTTGGGGGCCGGTGCGTCTTTCCGGCCCCCGGAAAAATCACGCCTTTGAGCGGACGCGTCGTTTTCACGCCGACGCTTCGGTGGTGGTTCGTCCTCCGCCTCTTCGCGTCGCCGCTCAGAGCGTGCGCGCTGTGAGGCAGCGCTACCTCTGCGGGTTCGGGCACCTCGGTGTCCTGCACGACCGTTGCCTCGTCCCGCTCCAGCGCGAGGCGGGGGCTTCAGGTGCGCCGACACCGACGCCACGAAGCGCGTCCGCTCCTCGTGCTCCGTTGAAATCGACTGACGATACTCGTCGGTGATCAAAGAGAGGGAGCCCTCCGGCATGGTATCGATGAGCGTCTCGAGGTTCAGCGCCCGCGTGTACTGGTTGCGGAACGCCTTGGCGAAGTTTGCCACCGCGGCTGACGCCAGCGTGGCTGCGCGATGGGCTGCCTCGTGCCCGTTAGCGACGGACACGGACGGCTCGTCCTCGGACCAGTCCGCAATAACCTGCTGGAGGATGATTACCGCACGCAGAGTGTTCTGCGATGCGCGGTACGAGTCGGCCATCGCCTTGGTCCACTGCAGAAGCTCGCCGCGACGTTGAGGCGCAGATGCTAAGGGCGCCAAGTCGCGCGAGGACCAGGCGATTGTGCTCCGGGACACCTCGTTCGCGGATTCAGTGAGCCACGGAGCCCCTTCGAATGCCCGATCAGCGCACTCATCAGCAGCTGCCGCTGACATTGTAGGCCATACGATCGGGTTCGTCGAGAAGTAGGGCGGCTCCGAGTCGGACGCGACCTCGTCATCGTCCTCCTCCAACGGCATGTCCTCCACGGGAGGTAGACCTGGGCTGGCGCGGTTGGCAGGTCTACCTCTCGAGCCTCCTTCGGACTCTTGCCCAGGGCCTTCGGTCCCTTGGGACCTCGGCCCGGGCTGAGAGTCCATCAGGAGGCTCGTTCGGTCGACCTGTTCGTCCACCACATCATGGACATGCGCGTTGTGTGGGACACACCGCACCGCAGGCGGCTCGGTGTGCTCCATCTGCGACAGCAGGGCTGCGGCCTGACCAGAAGGGTCGGCCTCCCCTGGATTCGCAGCGGCATCCCGCTCGGGGGACACCTCATGGTCTCTAACGGGAATCCCGGAGACCGGAACCATCGGTGCTCTACGGCCATCGCCGGAGACCGGAGGCGGCCGCTCGGGAGACGGCGTGAGCCAGCCTCCGAGGGCCTTCAGCGTGCTTCCCAAAAAATGAGACATGGGAAGGTGTGTGGCTGAGGCTGCTGCAAGACCTCTTGCAGTCCTTTTGGCGGTTTTTTCCGCGCGCGCGGCGATGCCGACGTGGTGTGTGCGCGCCGCGGCGTGTTTTTGGGCGGGAAAATTCCCGCCTTTTTCAGGACAGAAGGACAGGAGTCCTTCATTTTTGTAGGACGGACGGGGTCCGTCTAGAGCAGCAGGTGTGGCGTGTGCTGACTGACATCAACACCTTCAGGTCTACCTCTCGAGCCTCCTTCGGACTCTTGCCCAGGGCCTTCGGT
>JBCBZW010000217.1 GCA_039815145.1 Pseudomonadota bacterium | reverse complement strand
GTGCCCATCACCAGCGAACTGGATCTTCATACGTTCCAACCCCGGGAGATCTCATCCCTCGTGCCCGAGTACATCCGCGAAGCCCGGCGGCATGGATTTCTGGAAGTTCGGATCATCCACGGGAAGGGAATAGGAACACTTCGTGAGCACGTGTGGAAAGTGCTCGCAACGTCGGGCGACCACCTGAGCCCCGGGACTAGGAGCGACAAGCGGTCCACGCCATGAGGAATCCTCGACCCGTCGACAGGGTCTGCCCCTCGAGGCACTCGCCTACCTGCCGGGCCGAGTGCAGGTAGGGGCCGGTGCCATCGGCCGTGACGGCGGTGAAGAGCAACGTGCCTCGATGCACGGTGTAACCGCTTTCGCTGAAGGGACTGCCGTAGAAGCTGCCCTCCAGCTTGCCGTCGACCATCGCCGTCACCACCAGTTCGGTCTTGCTCGGGGGTTTGTCAGGTGAGTAGTGGAGCGACACGTCCCATCGACCCACCAGGGTGAAGTCTTGGCCTTCCTCAGCCACCACGGCGCCCGTGGTGAGGAGGATGATCGCGGCGGACAGCCAAACGCTTAAGTGGGTGGGTGGTATGAAGCGCATTGACGTTGCTCCCGACGGTAGTGAGCCAGCCGCCGAGGCGGCGTAAATCGATCTCGTGCACACAGGGTGCCGTTGGCGCTTAGACTCTGCCGGTGACATGGCAATCGTCACCTCTCAACGGAGCCTGAAATGAAGACCGTATCCTTCCTGGCGCTGGTGCTCTTCGCGCCCTTGGCGTTAGCCCAACAGACCATTCGCTTCGCCGCCGAAGACGGTTTGGAAATCACGGCAGATCTCTACCCCGCCGAAGACGCCAAGCAAACGGTGCTGGTGTTGTTTCACCAGGCCGGCTCGAGTCGCGGCGAGTACCAGGATATCGCCCCACAGCTGAACGGCTGGGGATACACGGCCATGGCGATCGATCAGCGCTCGGGCCGAGCGCGTAACGGCGTGCGCAACGACACGGCGAGGGCCGCCAAGCGCGCGGGCAAGGACACCGAGTACCTCGACGCACGGGCAGACCTGCTGGCCGCTGTCGCCTACGCGAAGGACTCGTTGGGGGCGACCAAGGTGGTGGTGTGGGGTTCCTCCTATTCAGCCTCCCTGGTGTTGGCACTCGCCGGACACGACCCAAACTGGGCGGACGGCGTATTGGCCTTCTCCCCAGGCGAGTACTTCCAAGGCAAGCTCGCCGTAGCCAAATCAGCCCGCGGACTAGCCGTTCCCACCTTCATCACCTCGGCCAAGGGCGAACTCGGAAGTTGGGCCAGCATCAGCGAGGCGATCGATGCAGACCGCCTGACCGCTTTTGCCCCAACGGGCCCAGGCAAGCACGGCTCCTCCACCCTCCTTCCCGTCGGCGAGACAAGCCAGGAGTACTGGGATGCGGTCCAGGCGTTCCTGAGCGCGAACTTCTAGGCGCCGCAGGCGAACGACCCGCCTGACATGATGAACGGAGCCGACGCCCGGTGAACGCCCTCGACCACTTCGTAGTGATCGCCTACCTGAGCGGCTTGCTCTTCCTCGGCTACCGCCTGCGCGAGCAGAAGGCCGAGGCGGACTACTACCTCGGCGGTCGGCGCATCGGCTGGTTCCCCCTCACCCTCTCCACCATGGCCACCCAGCTCTCGGCCATCAGCTTCATCTCCGCGCCCGCCTTCGTCGGCCTGCGCGAGGGCGGCGGTCTCAGGTGGCTTACCTATGAACTTGGTTTGCCGATCGCGATGCTGCTGATCATGTTCGTGATCGCACCGGCGCTCTACCACTCGGGCGTGGTGAGCATCTACGACTACCTGGAGAAGCGCTTCGCGCGCTCCACCCGCGTCATGATCAGCGTCGCTTTCCAGATCGTGCGTGCCTTCTCCACTGGCATCATGGTGTACGCCATGAGCATCATCCTGCAGGCCGTGCTGGGCATGCCCCAGTGGCAGTCCATTCTCGCCGTGGGCGTGATCACCATGGTCTACTCGGCGAGCGGCGGCATGCGCGCAGTAGTCTACGGCGACGCCTTGCAGATGGGGTTGATCGTGATCGGCCTCGGCGCCGTGGGCATCTACGCACTCCTCGCTCTCGGCGACACGGGCCTCGCATCCTTTTGGGCCCAGGTGGAGCCATCGCGTCTGGTGACGGCGGACTTCGACGCCCTCGGCTTCGACGGCGACCAGTTCGGCTTCTGGCCCATGCTCTTCGGCGGCATCGTGCTGTACGCGTCCTACTACGGCTGCGATCAGACCGAAGCGCAGCGCCTGCTCTCGGCACGCAGCCTCGGCGACACGCGCCGCGTGCTCCTGATGAACAGCCTGCTGCGCTTCCCCCTGGTGGTGTTGTACTGCTTCGTGGGGCTCGCGGTGGGCGTAGTGATGCAGGGCGACCCGGCGCTCCTCGCGAAAGTGCCCGTCGACCGCCCGGACTTCATGATGCCGATCTTCATCCTGGAGTACTTGCCGCACGGGATGATCGGGGTGTTGCTGGTGGCCGTGATGGCAGCGGCGATGTCGTCGCTGAGTTCGGCGGTGAACTCGCTCTCGGCCGTGAGCTTGGAAGACCTCAACACGCTGGGCATTCAGCCGCGTGATGAAGGCCATACGGTGCGTTGGGCGCGGATCATCTCCGTGGTGTGGGGCTTGCTGATCCTCGCTCTGTCCCTGTTTGCCGGCGCGATCGCGCCCACGGTGATCGAGGCGATCAACAAGGTGGGGTCCGCGCTGTTCGGTCCCGTACTGGCGGTGTTTCTGCTGGCCATCCTCAGACGACAGCGTAGCCCCATCGGCGCCAATGTCGGTTTGCTGGTCGGTGTCGGAGTCAACCTCTACCTCTGGCGTGGCCATCCGGAGATCTTCTGGATGTGGTGGAACGTGATCGGCTTCGTCGTGACGCTGACGGTGGCGTCGAGCATTCGTGCGCTGACCAGCCCGGCGTTTCTCAACACCGAAAGGGCGGTTGGATCGCTCTATCGTCCGCCCGTGGTGTGGCGCGCCTACGCGGCTGCGCTCATCGGGTGGTTCGCGCTCATCGTCGCGTTTATCGTCGTCGTGGTGCCGCGCTTGCAAGGCGCTCTACCTGAGCCCACTGCCGGCGATGTCGGGCAGGACACCTACACGGAGGAGGCTGTCGCGTTCACCGCCGGGGTCGATCGCCTCGCCGGCGTGTTGCTGCGGCCACTGAACAAGTCGACCCCCGCCGTGGCGGTGATGGTCACGGGCCGCGGTAATGGCGAGCGCGGCGAGATGCTGCATTGGGGCGAGCTGCTCGCGAGCCATGGTGTCGCCGCCCTCGTCTTCGACTCTCGCGGCACTGGCGATTCGACGCTACGCGCACCCACCTTCACCAGTCAGGAGCGCTTCGAAGATGTCGATGGCGCTCTCGATTTCCTCAGCACGATGGGCGATCTAGGCTGTGCCGGCCTCTTCGCCAACAGCGCCGGCGGCTGGGTGGCGCCCACCGTGGCCGCCCGACGCGACGACGTCGCGTTCCTCGTGACCCTGGTGGCACCGGCAGAGTCCCTCGACGATCAGCAGGGGCACGTTACCGTGGCCTTCATGGAGCAGGCGGACGAGGGCTACTCCGCCGCGGAATTCAGCGAGGCCTTCGCCTACCAAAAGCAAACGGTAGTGCTGGCCCAAAGCGATGCGCCCTGGAGCGCTTTCGAAGCGATCAATGGGCTGGCACGGCAAGCCCGTTGGGCCGAGCATGCCCTGATCCCCGAGTCGCTGGACGACGCGGATCTCGACTACTTCCGCCGTCGCCCGGATTTCGGGATCCCGCCGTGGCCGGCCCTGGACATCCCCGCACTCGCCATCTTCGGCGCCCTCGATCCGATTGTGCCTCCCAAGGTCAACGTGCCCCTACTGCGCGCAGCCACCCGTAGCCAGGCGGATGTCACGATCGTCACCATTCCCGGGGTTGATCACTCCCTGGGCGCTCCGGGAGACGAGGCCGGTGCCGTACACCAGCAGGTGCTCACCACCCTGGTGGACTGGTTCGAGGCACGCTTCACAGGCGCAGGCGGTCGCTGCGACGCCTAGTCTCACGCCCAACTGGGCGCAGTACAGGGTGCGCTCTGCCCGACTGGTCAGGGGGGGGTCGCACGTGACACATAACTGTAATTGCGGATATCCACATATCTATGTACTAATGGCCGCCCCTTAAGCCTTCGCAGGCGCGTCATGCTCAAGCCCCAGCAGTTCTTCTCGTGCCTCGCAGAGCAGGTACGCCTCGCCTCGATGCTCCTCGCGCACACCCACGGTGAACTCTGCGTGTGCGAGCTGGTCGTCGCCCTCGATGAGAACCAGTCGAAGGTGTCGCGCCACCTGGCTCAGCTGCGCAACTGCGGGCTGCTCCTCGATCGGCGTCAGGGTCAATGGGTCTTCTACCAGCTGCATCCGCAGCTACCGGACTGGTCCCTTCGCATCCTGGACGAAGCTGCCCAGGCCGAGGCGACGTCGCTCAAGGCCATTACCAAGCGCCTGCGCGCCATGAACAATCGCCCGCAACGGATAGCCGCCGATGCCTGACAAGCTAACACTGATGTTCGTCTGCACTCACAATCGCTGCCGGAGCATCCTCTGCGAAGCCCTGGCCCGCGAGCTCGGCGAGGGCCGCATCACGGCGCTCAGCGCCGGCAGCACGCCGAGCGGCGTCGTCCACCCGGACACCTTGGCCACGCTGGGCGGCCTCGGCATCGAGACCGAAGGCTTGCACAGCAAGTCCTGGGACGACTGCGAGGAGATGGCCCCGGACGCCGTCATCACCGTGTGCGACAGCGCCGCGGGCGAACCCTGCCCCCTGTGGCTGAGTGACACCGTGATCGCCCACTGGGGCCTGCCGGACCCGTCCAAGGTGGAGGATCTGCGGGAACGCGCGGCTGCCTTCGACCGCGTGGTCGGCATGATCAAGGATCGGCTCCAACGCCTGCTCGCGCATGACTTCTCCCAACTCGAGGGCGACAAGCTGCGCGACGCCCTCGAGCACATCGCCAAGACGGCCGCGTAAGCCATGGGCGTCTTCGAGCGCTACCTGAGTGTCTGGGTAGGCCTGTGCATCGTCGCTGGCCTAGCCTTAGGCAGCCTATTCCCCGCGCTGTTTCAGGTGTTCGCCAGCCTGGAGGTCGCCAAGGTGAACCTGCCCGTGGCGGTGCTCATCTGGCTCATGATCTACCCGATGATGATCCAGGTGGACTTCGCCTCCATCAGGGACATCGGC
>JBCBZW010000216.1 GCA_039815145.1 Pseudomonadota bacterium | reverse complement strand
CGAGCGCTTCCCGCGCGCCTGGGACGACATGATGGTGGCCGTGGACAAGGCGGACGCCGCCCAGTTCAGCCGCGAGGAGATCCTGCACCCCACCGATTGGGTGATGCTCAACTACCTGATGGATCCCCGCACGGGCCTTGGCCGTTTTCGGGATTTCAGGATCTCGAACTACAACCTAATGATGGAGTTGATCGATTACTGTAAGCACCACACGATCGATGAAATCATGGGGTTGCCCGACGTGGTGGAGCGCGTGGAGCTCTACCACGAGCAGCAGGAGCTGTTCGAAGCTCAGGTACGGGCCTGCGCCGAGGTTCACGATGAGCTGATCATCCTGAACTTAAAGGACCAGGACGTGATCCATGCGGGCAACCGCTTCATGGTCTACGCCATGTACCCGCAGTGTAATCTGTCCATCCACCACATGTGGGGCTTCCGCCAGCAGAACACCGTGTTCGCCATGGGCAAGTCGATTCTGGATCGCAGCTCGAAGGTGCACGTGGGCGAGCTCATGCTCTCCTACGGCGGTGGCGGTCATGCGAACGCGGGCACCTGTCAGGTGGCGAACGAAGACGCCGAGCAGGTCAAGCAGGAGCTGATCGAGAAGGTGCTTGCAGCCGATCCTGATCGTCGCCGCAACATCGCGTAATTCTCTCCGATGATCGATAGGGGTGCGTTACGCTTGCCCCCGCGCAAGGTAGAGGCTCCTCGCCTCTACCGGTGCCCCCCTGAGACGCAGGCGCCGAACGCGCCCCGCCCTATTTCGAGCGCAACGCCGTGAGCGGGTAGAACAACTGCCCCCACACCGAGCGCGGCAACTTCTTGGTCGTGCCGTACTCCGCGGGCCAATGCTCATCCGGCATGTGGTAGGTGCCGAATAACCGGTCGAACAGCACCAGGTGCGCCGAGTAGTTGGTGTCGATCGCGGGCTTCTCCGAGCTGTGATGCCAGTGGTGAAACTGCGGCGTCACGAATATGTAGCGCAGCGGGCCGAAGGAGAACTTCAGGTTGCAGTGGATCAGGATCGCCTGCAGGGCTGCGAACACCACGTAGGCGTTGAGCGCTGCCTCGTCGGCGCCGAGCAGGTAGAGCGGGATCATGACCATCGCGCGCTCGGAGAACACCTGAACGAAATGCCCGCGGGAGCCGGCCAGCCAGTCGAGGGTCTCCACCGAGTGATGCACCGCGTGGACCGGCCAGAGCGCCTTCACCTCGTGGAAGGTGCGGTGCTCCCAGTACAGCACGAAGTCCGCGGCGATCACGATCAGGGCGAATTGCACGAACACGGGCATGGAGCGCACCAGCATCTGCACGTCTTCGCTGATGGCCCAGGAGAAGTGGGTCGCGTGGTGATTGCCGAACAGGATGATCGCGGAGATCGCCAGGTGGTTGAAGCAGAAGTAGAAGAGGTCGACGTCCCACTCCGCGCGCAGGATCACCTGATCCTTGTACTTCGGAAACAGCTTCTCCAGGGTCATGAAGACCAGCACGGAGCCGAGCAGGGCCAGGATCAGCCAATCCACGCCCAGCGATAGCTCTCGCGGCTCGACGGGGCCGACGGGGATGTCGTAGCCGCCGAGCAAAAAGCCGAGCAGGGTGAGGGCGATGCCGGCGCCGCCGAGCTGTCGGTAGCGGCCGCGGTTGAGCACGAAGGTGAGAAAGCCGAACAGCAGCGACGTCCACATGCCGTACTTGAGGACGATCTGCAGCGTCTCGGCGTCGTAGACACGGCGCAGTTCCGTAGTCGTCAGGTAGGACGGGTAGCGATAGGCGAACACCGCGAGCAGGCTCAGGATGCCGAGGCTCAGCGAGATGAGCGCGCTGATCTTGCCGTCGCCGATACGCAGCTGGCGCTTGGGGTCGGGCGCGACGGTTCGCTCGGTGTATTCGTAGTCGTCTTCGTGCATGCGGATGGCTTCTGCTGACTCTATGAGGTGGTCGTTCGGCACACCCAAGGGTATCGAGCGTTTCCCTCTGCTGCCACCCGCGGTGTTCACGAACGAAGGCGCCGTGCGCCCTGGGCAGGTCTTTGAGCGGTCTGTCTCGAGGCACTAGTATCCGCACGTATGGGACACGACATGGACAGCCGCCGACGGCAGCAGGTGCGGAGGGGCATGGCATCCGCTGTGCACCTATGGGCGATGTTGGTGACGTGCTTTGCCGCCCCGGTGAGCGCGCAACCGCTGCTGACACCTGCCGACCCGAATGCTGGCGAGAGGCCGTTGACCGAGGCGCTGCGCCTGCCGAAACGCACACGCACGCTGGAAACCCACGAAACGCTGTGCCGGCTGCTGGTCACCGCCGAGGGGGCGATCAGCGTACATCGGTGCGAGACCGTCGCCTCCACCAGGAGGCTCGAAGAACGCCTGACCAAGCAGATCTACGCAGCCATCCAGAAGGCGCGGATCCGACCGGCCGCACAGGGAGGCACACCGGTCGCCGTGACGATGGCCGTACGGGTGGTCGTCGCCTGCGACGGCGACGGTTGCCAGGCCGCGGTGTTGGCCAACTCGGGCGTCTACAGCGATCGTCTCGGCGAGCATTATGTCGAGGCGCAGGAGATCGTGCAGGGCGCAGGCACCTGGTACGACCGCCAACTCACCACGGCGCACTGTGCGGCCGCTGCTGGTCGGGAACCGTCCTGCTCAGACCGCAGCGTCTACGAGTCGCAGGCCCTGCTGCACGTCGATGCCATTGGCGCACCCCTGGAGCTGCTGGACCATGGCGACTGGGAAGATGGCTACGCCGTGCTGGGTGAACTCGAGAGCTTGCTCGAAGACACCCGTTTCACGCCCACCTTCGATGCCACCGGCAACCCGGTGCCGGGCTGGGCCTTGGTGACAGCGTTCCACAGCGTCGACAGCGAGGTGGTCGAGCGGCCCCTTTGCTTTGATCGAGACCCGCCGTTCTCCAAGATCAAAATGAAGACATGCTTTTCCGCGCAGGAATACGAGCAGGCGCGAGCAGCGTCGGGCAGGCGTCGTCGCACGATGTTGTCCTACCTGGACAGCATCGACAACTCGATGCTCTACATGTTTCCGTAAGCGTAGCGACTACCTATCAAGCGCGTTCTGCGCCCGGTGACGCTGAATCCCAGCACCCCCAGCCCGATCAAGGCCAGCACGTTCGGTTCCGCGACCGCCAGGGCATTGAACGTGACATCGTCGAAGCCGACGCCCGAGGGATCGGTGTTGGTGATCGACACCCCACGGATCAGATCCCCTCCGGTGGCCCGAAACCCGAAGAACCCACCGCTACTGGCCTGAGATATCGTACCGAGCTCGATGCCCGCCATCCCGAAGAAGCTCACCGTGATCTCGCCGCTCAAGTTGCTGCCCACGAGGAGGAATCCGAACACGTCCGTCGCCGCGTCGAAGAGCACCGACAGGGCCCCTTCGCCGATCTCGCCGTTGAGGTCACCGAAGATCACCTGCGAGCCCGCATTGACGATGCCGACGTTGTCGGTCGCCACGTCGTTGGCGAGGAGGTTCAAGGCGGCGGTCGGGGCACCGCTGAGCACGTCGAAGCCGCCGGCGGTGCTCAGGGTCTGGCCCTCGAAGCGCTCGCCGTAGGTGGCACCGGTTTCGCTGACGAGGCCGACCTGGCTGCCAAGGGTCTGGCCCTCGAAGTCGTTGGTGATGGCACCGTTGACGGTGTTATCGATGATGATGGCGGCGTTGGCGCTGACTCCCAACAGGGCGGTGGCGATGGCCGCTAGCCATGCACGCGGCCCGCAGCCGTGTGGGCGGGAGGTCGTTGCGGATGGCGATCTGTGTATCAGGGTCATGTCTGCTTCTCCTGTGCCTCTAGGGGCACTCGGTGGATCGACGAGCGACGCCGAGCCGGTCGCGGGAGGCGCACGCCCACGGCGGTCGTTCAGAAGGTGACACGTAGGATGGGCTGGCGAGGGCTCATCTGGGGCCAGCACCGCGGGGATTCCGCGACAGACGGCTTTCGCTACACTGCTCCGGCAGTCGCGGCCGAGGGGGCTGGTGGCAGGCGCTGAGCGGGAGGGAGCTTGAGCAGCAGTACGGAAGAGAGCGCGACCGGCCTGAGCGGGAGTGGCGCGGGCACGGACGTATCCCAGCGCTACAGCGCGAGCACCGCCGCCGCCGTGGTGGTCGCGAACATGATAGGCACCGGCGTGTTCACCTCGCTGGGGTTCCAGCTGCTGGGGATCACCTCCGGCTTCGCCCTGCTCATGCTCTGGGTGGTCGGCGGCATCGCCGCGCTGTGCGGTGCCCTGACCTACGCGGAGCTCGGCGCCGCGTTGCCGCGCTCAGGCGGCGAGTACAACTTCCTCTCCCGCATCTATCACCCGGCCGCCGGCTTCGTGTCCGGCTGGGTTTCCGCGACAATCGGCTTCGCGGCGCCCGTGGCCGCGGCGGCGATCACCTTCGGCAGCTACCTCTCCGCCGTCTTTCCGGCTCTGCCCGTGAAGCCGCTGGCGGCGGCCCTGGTCATCGTGCTCACGATCACCCACGCCAGCACGCGCGCGAACTCCGCCGGCGTGCAGCGGTGGTTCACGATGTTGAAGCTCGCGTTGATCGTGATCTTCTGCGTCACGGCCCTGGTGCTCGTCGAGACCCCTCAGCCCGTAAACTTCTTGCCGAGCGGCGTAGGCTTCGAGGCGATGCTATCGCCGGCGTTCGCCGTGTCCCTGATCTACGTGAGCTACGCCTACACCGGGTGGAACGCGGCGACCTACCTCACGAGTGAACTCGAGAATCCGCAGCGGTCGCTGCCGCTCGTGCTCGGCCTTGGCACCTTCGTGGTGCTCGTGCTGTACGTAGCGCTCAACTTCACCTTCCTGTACGTCGCGCCCATGGATGAGCTCGCGGGCAAGGTGGAGGTGGGCTACGTCGCGGCGAGCTTCGTCTTCGGGGAAGGCGGTGCGGCGCTGATGGGGACGGTGCTGGCGTTGCTGCTGGTGTCGACGGTGAGCGCGATGACCCTCGCGGGGCCGCGCGTGCTCGCGGTGATCGGTCAGGACTTTCGCGCCTTCGGCTGGTTCGCGCGCACCAACGCGACGGGTTTGCCGGTCTTTGCCATCGCCTTTCAGTGCGTGCTCGCCCTGCTGTTCATCTTCGTGTCCTCGTTCGAGGGCATCATTCGCCTGGCGGGCTTCACGCTGGGGCTGAACTCGTTCCTCACGGTGTTGGGGGTGTTCGTGTTGCGTGTCCGTCAACCGGATCTGCCGCGGCCGTATCGGACCGCGTGGTACCCGCTGCCGCCGCTGGTGTATCTGGCGATCACCGGGTGGACGCTGGTGTACCTTGCGGTAAGCAACGTGACGGAGGCGGCCGTTGCGGCGGCGATCATCGTCTCTGGGTTGGTGTTCTACGCTGTTAGCCGCAGGCTCGGCGTTGGCGATACCGAGGGTCGTGAGGGCTCTGGCTAGG
>JBCBZW010000215.1 GCA_039815145.1 Pseudomonadota bacterium | reverse complement strand
CAGGCGCGCGTGGAGAGCTGGAACTGGCAGGATTTGCTGCGTCAGCTGCGCGACGCCGAGATTCCCCGCGGGTAGCACTCACCCGCCGCGCCGCAATGATGACGCGGCGCTACAGCTTGGCCGGGGTCTGCAAGCCTGAGGCTTGAGCGTGAGCACCTAGCATTGGATCTGGTGCAGGGCCAGCTCCGCCGTATTGCCGATCAGCAAGCCCGGGATAACGCGTTACGAGCTTTTCGGGTGCCTAGGTGTCGGTCGGGCGCGGCGGGGCGTGTTCATCCGGCGCCTCATCCGTGTCCTCTCGACCTTCACCGGCGAACAGGTGCAGCACAGCCACCGCCGCCGCGAGGATCACGATGGCGCCTGCCTCGTAGAGGATCGTGGCCGGTTCCATTTCCTTCGACTGCAGCACGATGAGTCGAGAGAGCGCGGTGATGGCGATCAGCAAGGGGTAGACGGTGGGGATCCGACGGCTGCTGTAGAAGGCGCCAGCCATTGAGACCACTTCGGTGTAGAGAAACAGCAGCAGGATATCGGCGATCGCGACGTTGCGTTGCTCCCAGATGGTGGCGAGCTCGAACAACACGGCGATCACCGTGAGGCCGATGATCACCGCGAGTACCGTGCGCTCGATCAGCGCGATGAGCCTGCCCATGTTCATTCATGTGTTCCCCAACGGAGCCGGAGCACAGGTTAGCGCATCGCCCTGGCGCAAGAGGGTGGACGCCGACAGTTTTCGGGGTCGGTGACGGGCAGGCAGTCGTCGTCGGGGGAGGTGAGGCGGCCTGGCGCTTTGTCCTCGGCCGCCTAGCTCGTCGCTTAGGGTGTCATTCCCGCCCGGGCGCGTGGGCGGCGCCAAGGGACTCGAGCCACGCCACGAACGCGGGGTGGCCGCGCTCCTCGGCCTGGCTGAGCGGGGAGCGCCAGGTGCCGCGCGAGGTGCGCACGGTCAGGGAGACGTCCGCGCCCTGGGCGACCAGCAACTTGCCCACCTCCAGGTGGCCCTGTTGGGCGGCGTTGATCAGCGGCGTCTCGTCACCCAACACGTAGCCGTTGGCATCGGCGCCGGCGGCAAGCAGGGCTTGCGCTGCGGCCGTGTTGCCGCGCAGGGCGGCCGCGATCAACGGCGTGCCATCGCCACCGATCGCCACGTTCGGGTCCGCGCCGGCCGCGAGCAGTTCAGCGATGATGACAAGGTCGTCACGCGCTGCTGCACTGATGAGCGCCGCGCCGTCGCCCGGCACGGTCACGTCCGGCGAAGCTCCCGCGTCGAGCAGCAACTTCAGGGCGGTGCGATCGCCCTTGCGGGCAGCCGAGATCAACGCCGTGCCATCGCCGGGCGATGCCACGTTGGGGTCAGCGCCAGCAGCCAGCAACGTGCGCACGATGTTCAGGTGTCCGCCTCGGATCGCCCCCATGAGTGGGGTGCCGTCGCCCAGGGCCGGCGCGCTGGGATCGACGCCGCGCTCCAGCAGGGCGGCGACCTCGGCGGTGTTACCCGCTTCTGCCGCCTCGTACAGCACCAGGCTCACGCCGTTGCCGAACACGAGCTTGTTCAGGCGTTCCAGTGATGCCTCGATCCGACGATCCCCGTCGTTGGCCTCCTCCTCCGGGGCGGCGGTGCCGAGGCCGGGCACGAGCAGGTAAGCGGCGCTCGCCAATACGGGCAGCATGAGGCGCAAGGTCGCCCGGGGCCTGCGGGCCTTCGCGGCGTCGGGCTGGGTCAGGTGCTTCACCCGCTCCTCGAGGGCAACGCCGTGGGCCTGGGCGGCCAGACGCGCCGAGGGAGGCGCCGGTAGGCGGCTCGCCGCGGCCGCCGCGTCGAGCAGGGCGTGGGCGAGGCGCGTCGGCGCTCCCGTGGCGACCGCGGCGTCGCGATCGCACAGGCTCTCCCGTGATCTTACGATCATCGGTGTTAGGTAGTGCAGGGGAATGTTCCACCAGAACGCGGCGCTCACCAGCCGGTGGCCGAGGGTGATCCAGTTGTCTGCGCGCTGGGCGTGGGCGATCTCATGCTCCAACACCGGTGCGGCGTCTTCGCTGAGCGAGAAGCCCGTCGGCACCAGGATGCAGGGGTGGCGGAAGCCCGCCAGCATCGGCGAGGCGATGTCGTCGCTCGAACGGATTTCCAAGTCTTTGGTCAAGCCCAGCTGGCCCGTCCGGCCCAGGGGGCGACTGCGGTGGCGCAGACGTGTCAGCGCCGCGGCATCGGTCCCTAAGCGCAGCATCATCGCGAGCGATCCGGCGAGCCAGATCAGCATGAGCGTACCGTTGCTGAGCGCCCACGGAGTATGTCGAGCTTGGGCGCCCACGTCTGCCGTCGCATCGGCGGTGCGTCGGGGCACGTCTTGCACGAACCCGGCGTTGCCCGGCACGGTTGGTGTGTCCTTGCTCAGGGCTGTGCTGGCACTCAACGTATTCGTGAGTGTCGGGCTGCCCAGCTGCGCAGGGGTGAGCGTGATCAGCATCAGCACGGGCACCAGGAGCACCGCCGCCAGGGCGAGATCGTGGCGCTCGCGTACCCAGTGGCTGGGCGCGTAGCGGTCGACCAGCTTGACCAGGGCGAGGAGCAGGGCGGTCTCCGCCATCACCGCGGCGAGGGCGAGCAGCAGTAGCGAGGGTCCTGAGGTCATCGGGGGTCTCCTTGGCTGTTCTGATCATCGTCGTCATCGCTGCGCTCGCGCAGGAGCGTGGCCCGCAATGCTTCGATGTCATCGAGGGTGAGTTGGTTGTCTTGCACCAGATGCTGGGCGAGGCGTTGGGGTGAGCCCTCGAACAGCGACTGCACCAGATTGCCGAGGGCCTTGCGGCGGGCGCCGTCGCGGGTGATCAGGGGGCGGTAGATATGGGCGCGACCTTGCTTGCGGAAGTCCACATAGCCCTTGTCCACCATGATGCGCACGGTGGTCAGGACGGTCGTGTAGGCGAGGTCGTGGGCATCTTTGAGCGCGTCCGTGAGGTCGCGCACGCTGGCCTCACCTCGTTCCCAGAGCACTGCCATGAGGCGATGTTCGGCCTCGGTGAGTGTCGGTGTGGTCGGTCGGGGCATCGACGAATTCCTTAGTAGTTCGCCGATACCGTATCGAGCCGAGCATCAGTCTGTCAACTAATTCTTTCGTAGAAAGGGTGCCTGGCTGATCGAGGCCGGCCAATCGTAGGGGGGCGGGCCGGCCTCGCAGCAGGGCGACTCATGCGCCCGCGAGTCGCTGGGCCCCGATGAGCCAGCATGCGGCGGCGAGCAGCGAGGCCGCCGTGCGCACGTGATTCCAGCGCAGCCACCGGCGCAGGTAGGTGGACCAGTAGTCCCGGGCCTTCGCTGTGCCCGCGTCCATCGGGTCCAGGCGCTTGTTGAGCGGCACGTTGGCTGCGGCTGTGATAACGAATGCGCCAATTAGGTAAGACGCCGTGCCTACGATGAAGAAGGGCTCACTGGCCCCCTGGTGGGTGAAGACGTGCCACAGCGTCAGGGTCGCGCTTGCGGGTACGAGGGCCATGAACGTGCTCAAGAACACGGAGCGGTAAACGGTGCGATTGACCTGCTGCATGGCCTCGATGGCACCGCTCGGTGTGGTCCTCCCCAGAGCCCGCATGAGGAAGTCGGAGAACGTGAGGAACACGCCGCCCACCATGGCACCGCTCAGTCCCAGCAAGGTCCACATGGTGCTCGAGGCGGTCATGCGACCGCCTCCCAAGCACCGCTCGCCGCCACCTGCGCCGCGTAGTCGGCAAACGGGCGAGGGGCGCGTCCCAGGGCCCGCTGCACGCCGTCGGTGAGGTGCTCGTTGCGGCCGTCGAGCACCGTGGCGAAGAGGTAATCGAGCATCCACAGCACCTCGTGGGGCGCATTGCTGGCGCGAGCCCCTGCGATGAAGGACTCGTGGGGGATTTGCTCGTAGGTGATCGATCGGCCACTGGCCGCCGCGATCATCTGCACGGCCTCGGCGAAGCTCAGCAGCTGTGGGCCCGTCACCTCGTACACCTGCCCGGTGTGGCCCGGCTCGGTGAGGGCGGCGACCGCCACGTCGGCGATGTCGTCCACGTCGACGAAGGGCTCTGCCACCGGGCCCGCGGGCAGGCTGACTCGCCCCGCTTGCACCATGTCGAGGAATGCGCCTTCTGAGAAGTTTTGGTAGAACCAGCTCGCGCGCACGACGGTCCAGGCGAGGCCGCTGCCTTGGACGATTTGCTCGCAGGCTTGCGCTTCGGCCTCGCCGCGGCCCGAGAGCAGGACCAGGCGCTGTACCCCATGCTGGCGGGCGCGCTCGACGAGGGCCCGAATCGCATCGCCGGCGCCGGGCATGGCGAGATCAGGGGCGTAGGAGATGTAGACGCCGTAGACGCCCTCGAGGCAGGCGTCCCAGCCGGATTCGTCGTGCCAGTCGAAGGCGGGGGTGGCGCTGCGCGAGCCGGCGCGCACGGTGATTCCCTGCTGCTCCTGCAGGCGATGTACGATCCGGCGTCCGCTCTTGCCGGTGGCGCCGAGTACCAGGATGGTCCGGGTGCTGAGATCTGAGATTGCTTGGGTCATGGTAGGTGCCTCCAGTGGTGCTGTGTGCAAACTGCAGGGCTATGAAATCGTACGGGGCGTGCCTGCGGCTTGACGCAGCACGCCAGCGTGTTGATCGAGCGCGCCAGGGTCAGGCGCGGGGGTGCGCCAGGCGGTAGTCACGGGGCGTTTGCCCCCGCCAGCGGCGGAAGGCGCGATGGAACGCGCTCTGCTCGGAGAAGCCCGTGAGGAAGGCGACCTCCGTGAGGGAATACTGCGTCTCGCTAAGCAGTCGTTCGGCGAGTCGCGTGCGGGCCTGCTCCACCAACTGGGTGAACCGATAGCCGTCGTCCGCCAGGCGACGTTGCAGGGTGCGAGCGCTCATGCCGAGTTGGGCGGCGATGTCCCCGAGGGTGGGGACGCCCTCGCTGAGGCTGCGCGCGACCGCCTGGGTCACCCGTTCGTGCAACTCGGGGAGGCCACCCTGTGGGAACTCCTGCATCTGCGCCTGGAGGTGGGTGTCGAAGAAGCTGGAAATGCTGGCGTCTCCGAGGCGATTGGGTGCGCGTAGATCTTGCGTGTGGATGCGAATGGCGTCGTGCTCGGCACCGAAGCGGACCGGGCAGCCGAAGTGGCGTTCATGCGCGCTGCTATCGGTCGGGGCCGGGTGGCGGATGGTGATCTCCAGCGGCGTGAACGGGTGCGTGCTCACCTCGCGGCTGATGCTCGCCACACTCGCGAGCGTCGCCTCGATGGACATGCGCATCCCTACGCGACGATCGCCCTCGCGGTGGGCGATGAAGGTGGTTTGCGTGGAGGCCTCCACCACCTCGTAGCGGGTGACGCTGGTCAGAATGCGACCGTAGCGTTCGGCCCGAGCCCAAGAGTGGCGCAGGTTCACCGCTGCCTTGAAGGCGAGGCCGAAGGCACCGTAGTCATCGCAGCGCATCGATGCCCCGGTGCGCAAAGGCAGATCGATCGCGCGGGGGTCCTCCTGGGCAATTCGCTCGAGCAGGGCGTAGTAGTCGCCATCGTCGATCATGCGTGACGGATCGGT
>JBCBZW010000214.1 GCA_039815145.1 Pseudomonadota bacterium | reverse complement strand
GCGCAGCTTCAGTACCCGGCGGATACCGAGCTGCTGAGCTCTGAGCCGATCACGGTGAGCATGGCGAGCGGCGAGCGGGTGCCCGCGCTCGTCACCGATGATCGGTCGGCCGCTTACCGTACCTTTGGCGCGATCGCGCCGCTTCACTACGCCACCTACGGCGGCCTGTCGCTCAAGTACCTCTACGCGTTGCTAGGGCTCTCGCTAGCGCTCATCGCGGCGCTCGGCAACGTGATGTGGATCGAGCGCAGGCTGCACGGTCAGGAAGGCGCTCGCTCTGCCACCTTCTATCGGCGCTTGGGCGCGCTCACGGTTGGGGTCACCGCGGGCGTGGCGGTGGCAACCGTGGCCATCTTCTACCTGGACAAGCTGTACACCGGCACCGAAGAGCTGCGCCTCAATCGTACCGGATGGACGTATTTCTCCGTCTGGGCAGCATGCATTGCCTACGCCTTTGCTCGCCGAGACGACTATCGCTGCGTGCGGGAACTGGTCGGGCTTGTGGGAGCTGGCCTGGTCGGACTTCCGCTGCTCAATGCCTTCGTCACAGGGGACGGGTTAGCCAGCGTGTTGCGCAGCGGCCATCCGGTGGTTGATGGCGCCGACCTCACGTTGTTGCTCACGGGAATTCTCTGTCTCGCGGTGGCCGTCGTACTGCCGTCGACGCGCCCCGTGCGCCGTGAACGTCGCGCCAGCAAGGCGGGGGAAGTGGCGCAGGAGATCGTCGAGCCTGCCGGTGCGGGTGGCGCAGTGCAGCCGGTGCCGAGCGCGGCGCGCGAGGACGAACTCTAGCGTGGTGTCCCAGGAGTTCGTTGAAAAATACGCACGGGGCGAAAAGTACCCGCGTACTCTTCAACGAACTTCTGGGACACCACACCAGCCTCAGTGCATCATCTTGCTCAGCGGGTTCGCAACCGTGTGGTCCTGATAACGATCGTCGGCGTCGACCGGGGCGATGATATGAAAGCCCCGTGCTCGAAAGAGCAGCGCCAGCGCGTGGGCGCAGCGGCGCACGAGGTTGCTCGGCGCGCCCGCTAGTAGTTCGCAGAGGCGGTCGTCAAGGCGAGCGAACTGTTGCGCCTGGGCGGCTTCGAGCACTTCGAGCAAGCAGGCCTCATCTTGCGTGAGCCTCTCGCAGGAGGGCGGTGCGAACCAGATGCGCCGCCGGCCGGTTTCTCCGATGGCTGTGGTGAGCATCTCGAGTTGCACCAGGGCTTGCTCGTCTCCCTCGAAGGCCATCTCGTAGCTTCGCCTCGCCACCGGGCACGCCGCCGCACCTGCGGCGCAGTGGCGAAACCCCCAAATCAGGAAGCTGGCCCCAAAGCGCAGATCGGCCATTCGCAGGCCTTCGACGTACAGGGATTCGACTTCACAGGCGGTGCTCTCGGGCATGTTTGCGCTCACTTCCATGGCGTTTTCGCGGGGTTGCGGCCATCCCGACCATTTCTGAGATGAACCGACTTGCATTTCACCCTCAGGGTAATATGATTGCAAATCATTCGCATTCGCGATCTCAGGAATGGCCTGGTGAGCGCGCCCGTGGCATCCCTTCAAAGAGAGCTAAAGCATTGAGCAAAAGCCGATTTTTAGATGAGCTGAAGGTTGACGAGCTGTCCTTTGGAGCGGCGATGTCCCTTTGGGGTTTTCGTGTATCAGCTGTCGCTCATGCGCGGTGTACCTGCGTAGACCCTAGCTTCGAGGCAGCCTTCGGGGATGAGGGGAGACGTGCGCGAGAGGACCTTCGCAAGCTGGTGGCTGGATTGGTGGGGGAGGGGAAACGCCAAATCTGGATGGCGCTGCCAGCGAGTTTGGAAGTGACCTGCGATGAGGTGTGCGTGCTGAATGCCATCACCGCTGCCCAGCATGACCAGGTCGATGGCCTGCATGCTCACCTGCGCTGGCTGCTCGCGCGCGATGCCGTGCCCCACTACCTAACCAACCGGTTCATTCAGGTGGGCGCGCTGCTCTACAGCCACGGCTACGAGGCCACACCGCCCCCGAGATCCCGGCACCACCAAGCGCCCCTGGCGGTGGTGCCAACCCCTCGACGCCTGGATCGCTCGGCACCTGAGCAGCGCAGCGTCGATCGCAGCAGTGCGGAGTCCTAACCTGATGCCATCGGATGTGCCCGTAGCGACTAGCGAAGCCATCGAAGCCCGCTTCCGAGAGGAGCCCGGCGCGCTGTTGGAACGCGTGGCCGAGGAGTTTGGGGTCACGCCCTTGGAGGCGGCTCACCACCTACCCCCAGAGCACTGCACCCTGGTAGACGGCGCCACGCTACCCGACGTGTTGGAGGAGCTCAGCCGCTGGGGTGAGGTGATGTTTCTGGTGCACCTGCCTGCCTTCATCGTTGAGGTGAAGACCTCGATTCCTGCAGTCAAGGCGGGTCGAGGCTATCTGAACTTCCAGGGAGGAGCGCCCCTGGGTGGGCACCTTCGCGAGGATGCTTGCGAGGCGATCGCCTTCCTCGACCGTCCCTTCATGGGCCGTCGCTCCTGCGCCGCGCTCTTCTTCGACGAGGCCGGTGACTGCATCTTCAAGGTGTTTGTGGGCCGAGAAGCCGACCGATCTCTGAAGGCAGATCAACTGGAGAACTTCGAACGCCTGCGTAAGGGTCTAGCGCGTTCCCTGTAAGGGGGGCGGCTCCGGTGCGCGCTCTTTCGACCAGCTGTTGTTGCGGCACTTGTTGCGTAATATGATGCTAACCATTCTCATTCGCACCTGCATTTGTATATGAGGTTACGGCTATGAATTCCCCGACTACCGCGGGCTCGGCCCTGGCTGCCTGCCTTGTGCTCTGTGGGGCCGCACTGGCCCAGTCGAGCGACAGCGACGACGACGTGGTGGGCGATCGCAACGCGGACGCAGCCCCCGGCGTCACGTCCCTGGAGACCATCACCGTCGTAGGCACTCGTACGGAGCGCGTGCTGAGTGACGTCCCCGCCACCATCTCGGTCATCAACGCCGAGGAAGTGGAGCGACAGATCGCCCGCGACATCGCCGACCTCGTGCGCTTCGAGCCCGGCGTCTCCGTGGGCGGGACCGGCTCTCGCTTCGGGCTCTCCGGGTTCACCATTCGTGGCATCGGCGGCAACCGCGTGCTCACGACCGTGGACGGCATCCGCGTGCCCGAGGAGTTCTCCTTTGGCCCGTTCCTCAGCGCTCGCCGTGATTTCGTCGATATCGATGGCCTGGACCGCGCGGAAATCGCGCGCGGCCCAATTTCGTCTCTCTACGGAAGTGATGCGCTCGGCGGTGTGGTGGCCCTGCGTACCAAGCGACCCTCGGACTACCTGGACGACGGTCAACCGCTGCACCTTGGCGCCAAACTCGGCTACTCGAGCGTGGACGAGAGCACCGTGGGCACCTTCACAGGCGCTGCCGGCAACGACCTCATCTCTGGCCTGGTGCTGTACACGCGCCGTGATGCCAGCGAGACGGACAACCAGGGCGAGGCCGACGTGATCGGTCCGGCGCGTGGGATTCCCGACCCCCAGGACATCAGCACCGACAACATCGTCGCCAAGCTCGCGCTCACCCCGAATGATGCGCATGCGCTGACGCTCTCCCTCGACTACCTCGACAGCACCGTGCGCACGCAAGCGCTGTCGGATCTGACAGATCCCGACACCGTCGACCCCGGCAACCCCTTCGCCTCCGTTACCCAACGCCGTGACGCTGACGATACGCGGGAACGGACGCGGATCTCCCTCGCCTACGAGTATCGGGGCCCACTCGTCATTGCTGATAGTCTTCAAGCGACGCTCTACAACCAGCGATCGGAGACGATTCAAGCGACCAACGAAGATCGCGTCAGCAGCGGCGCCTTCGAGGTTCGCGACCGTCGCTCAACCTTCGAGCAGGAGATCAACGGCGGCTTCCTTCAGCTAACCAAATCCTTCGCAGTCGGTGCCTCGAACCACGATCTCATCTACGGTGTCGACTTCTTCCAAACCGACTCAGAGTCTCTGCGCGAAGGCAGCGCTGTGGACGCCGATGGCAACCCGGTGCCAGCGTCGCCCTTCGCACCTCCCCTGCCCACGCGCGATTTCCCACCCACCCAAGTCACCCAGCTGGCGTTCTTCCTGCAGGATGAGATCGCGCTGTTGGACGGTCGTCTCATGCTATCCCCGGGCCTGCGTTTCGAGAGCTTCGATGCCGATGTCTCACCGGACAGCCTGTTTCTCGACGGCAACCCGGGGAGTCCGTCTCCAGAGGATTTCTCCGATGAAGAGCTCACCTTGCGCATGGGTGCGCTGTACAACTTCAACGAGCTGGTCTCCGGCTACGTCCGCTACGCCGAGGGCTTTCGTGCCCCGCCCTACGACGACGTGAACGTTGGCTTCACCAACGAAGCCGGGTTCTACCGTACGCTGCCGAATCCCGATCTGGAGTCTGAGCGCAGCAAGGGCGTAGAGCTGGGTTTACGCTTCGATGCGCAGCTCGGCAGCTTCACCGCCACTTGGTTCCGCAACCAGTACGACAACTTCATCGAATCCTTCGCCATCGCACCTGAGTTCGCCGCCACCGGCGGCTTCAGCCCCGATGGCTTCCTCAATTTCCAATCGGTGAACCGCGAGCGGGTGGAGATCGATGGCGTGGAGTTCACGGCGTTCGTAGATCTCGGTGCCGCAAACCCGGCCCTCCAGGGCATGAACTTCCGCGCTTCCATCGCCTACGCCGATGGCGTCGATACGGAGCGGGACGTTCCCCTGAACACCATCGATCCACTAACGGGGGTGTTCGGTCTCGGCTATGAATCACCCAACCAACGTTGGGGCACGGATCTGATCCTGACCCTGGTGGACAGCAAAGATGCGGACGAGATCGATCCGACATCCGGACGCCAGCCCACGGACAGTTTCGCCGTGCTGGATCTCCTGGCGCGCTTCGACATGACCGATCGGGTGAGCTTCAACGCCGGTGTCTTCAACTTGACCGATCAGACCTACATCCGCTGGGCGGACACGGGTGCCATCGGCGGTGCCGGCGCGATCGGTGGCGCGGACAACCCCCTGCGCTTCACGCAGCCAGGCATCAACTTCGGTGCCAACTTCCGGGTGCGCTACTGATGGTCAGCACGCGCCGAGCCGCGCCAGGGCGATCGATCGTTGTCGCTTGCTGCGCCTCGATAGCCTTCACATGGGCGTCGATGGCGCCGGCCAATGGCGCCGGCTGCGACGCGCCTGCGCAAGACGCCTCTCGCATCGCCATTGCCGGCGGTTCCCTCACGGAAATCGTCTACGCTCTCGGCGAGGAGGGGCGCATCGTCGGCGCCGACCGCACATCGAATTTCCCCTCGCAAGCCCTCGAACTCCCCCAGATCGGCTACGTTCGGGCCCTCAGCGCGGAGGGTGTGCTGTCCCTTAAGCCAACGTTAGTCTTGGGTGAACACGATATGGGCCCGCCGGAGGTGATCGCTCAGCTGGAGCGCACGGGCGTGAGCATGGTGCGCGTGCCGGAGGTGCACACGCCGGCCGGCATCGTGGCGAAGGTGCGTTGCGTGGCCACGGTGCTGGGCGTGCCCGAGGCGGGCGATCGCTTGCTGGCCGAGCGCATTCAGCCACT
>JBCBZW010000213.1 GCA_039815145.1 Pseudomonadota bacterium | reverse complement strand
CCGCGGTTCTTCGCCATGATGGCCGCACGCTCCTTGGGATAGCCCACGCCGCGTTCGTGCTCGAGCAGCTTTCGGTAGCAATCCTCGAGGTTGAGCTCGGCGGCCCAGCCAAAGCCTTTGGCGTAGGGCATGGACATGGCATTGCCGTCGTTTATCTGCCCGAACAGAAACGCGTCGGTGGGATCGATCACCAGGCCGCAGAACACGCCAGGCATTGAATTGCACGCGAGCATCGAGCCCATGCCGGTCCCGCAGCCGGTCACGACGAAATCGGCGGCGCCGGAGTTCAGCAGGATGCCCGTCAGCAAGCCGTTCATCACGTACGTGAGGTTCGCCGCATCGTCCGGCCCGTACATGCCGTAGTGGTGCACCTCGTGCCCCAGCGGTTCGGCAACGTTCCGAAGCGCCTGCTCGACAATGCTGCTTTTTGCAGCCTGGCTGTTCTCGATGACCAGTGCGATCTTCATTGGCGTCTTGTTCTCCATTCAATGGGCCAGTGGCCGCTCCCGTTTCGCCAAAGAATAGTCGAAAAGTGCGGAGGAATCGTCGCCGCTCAAGTGGGCAACTAGCCACGCAAGCTATTGTCCTGGGGACATTTTTTGTAGGCCACGGCTAGGTTGCTGAAAGACCGCGTATTGGGCGCTAGCGACCGGCACCTCGCATCCCCAGATGGCACAGCAAGCTCAGCTGGCGCGTCTTGATACGAGCCTCCCCTATGCGCTGGTAAGCGCCGCCGCGGCAGCCGCCAGGCGCCCTGTTACTTTTTGGCTCCAGCCGCAACCCGCTAAGGCTCTACAGATCCACTGTCCACGGCTCAGCCAGGCGCAGGCGTTTCGCCGCCGTGGCGTATTTCAATCGACAAAGGAGTGCCTAGCCGATGTTCTCTCACGTAGTACTTGGCAGTAACAACATCGAGGAGTCCAAGCGCTTCTACGATGCGACCCTGGGGGCGATCGGCGTAAACCCCGGCAGCCTCGACGCGAAGGGGCGTGCCGTCTACGCCCACGGCGGTCGGCTCCTGCTCATCACCCTGCCGATCGACGGCGAGCCCGCCACCCATGCCAACGGCGGCACCGTCGGCTTTGCCGTCGAATCCCCGGAGCAGGCCGACGCCTGGCACGCCGCGGGCCTCGCTAACGGCGGCACCGCCTGTGAGGATCCACCCGGCGAGCGCGAGATGGACATCGGCAAGTTCTACCTCGCCTACCTACGGGATCCTGCAGGTAACAAGCTGTGCGCTTTGATGCCGATAGCGTAGGCGAGTCGCGACAAACCGCGCACTGAGACAGCTGAACAGGCGGAGCGGGGCCCATTACCCCGCTCCGGCCAGTCCCTACTCCGAGCCGGCAACCCGGCGCGGCTAGAAGTTCCCGCTCACCTGCACGGTCAGGGTGCGCCCACGGGACTGATCGCGCAGCTCACGAAACGCCAACGGCGCGGTGTTGCGTGGGCCAGCAAACACCCGTCGATCGCGCGCATCGCCGCCACGGAAGATGTCTTCCACCTGGAGCCGAATCCGCAGGCCCTTGACGGCGCGGGTCTCGATGAAGGCGTCGGCGTCGAAGCGCTGGCCTCGGGCCTCCTCCTCATCGAGGCCGAACAAGGGAAAGTCCGGCAGCGTGAACGCGACGATCTGCCAGGCGAACTTCGCCTTCTGCAGATCCTGGCGCAAGGTGGCGAAGAAATCCCAAGGACGCTCACTCGACAGCGCACGGGCAACCCCGGTCAACGGATCCGTCACGGACGACGTCTGCCAGGACCCTTCCAGATCCAATCGCCCGTTCGTCAAGCCCAGCTTATCGAGCGGTAGAGTGGCCTGCCCATTCACGCCTGAGCGCCGACCCGAGCCGATGTTGCCCGGCACCTCGAGGATGCCTTCCAGGGGCAGCACGTCCTGCACGTCATCGATACGGTCATGGAAACCCGTGACCGTCAGCACCCCGAAGCTGCCGAAGCGGCGCTCCAGCGTCATGTCGACGGTCAGGGTGCGCTCCGGCACCAGATTCGGGTTACCGAGGGAGAGCTCCACATCGCCGAGGTCTGCCCGGCTCACGAAGTCGAAGAAGTTGAGCTGCGCCACTTGTCGAAGCGCCCGGGCGCGTAGCTGGGTTTTCGGCTGCGGCGAGTAGGTCAACGTGAGGCTTGGCTTCCAAAAGAAGAAGCTACGATCTTCCGCAAAACCACCGGTTTGCGTGATCGTGGATGCTTCACCGGCTGCCATGACGTTCACGGACACCGCCCCCACCTTGAAGGTGTCGGCCAGAGAGAAGTCCAGGCGACGTTCGTCGACTTGCGTGTTGGCGCCGGGCACGTCCTGCGGCACCAGCGCATCGCCTTCTAACTCGCTCAACGCGAATTCGCTGTCTAGGCCGTTCAGGGCACCTTCCACGGAGAGTTCGAGCAAGTGCCCCTCGACGCCGGCGTAGTCGAGTTCGACGCGCGCGATCGCCTCCGTGTCCAGGGTGTCGAAGAAGGTTTCCGTCTCCGTTATGCCCTGCGCGTCGATCTCGCCGCGCACGAGGGAGTTGGTCTCACGGAAATCGGCCTGGCGGTACAGACCGATGAGCTTGGCAGTGAACTGCTCGCCGAAGGGGCGCTCGATGTCCCCGCCCACTTCGAAGGAGATCTCACGATCCTCATCGCCCTGGAACAAGCGAAAGGAATCGCCCGGAAAAGGCGTTCGGTCGGAGGTCTCGCCGCCTTCCTCGTCGAAGAACCCGAACGACGCGTTCAAGGCGTACTTGGTGACCCCACGTTTCGTGTTCGCGATCAGCGAGATACTCCCCCGCTCGCCCGTTTCTTCGAAGATCTCGTCGCGAAACTCGAGGAGCTCATCCTCCGGGCCGAGCAGCTGCTCATCGCGCTCGAAGATGCGTTGGTAGCGACTGGCGTCCATGGCGAGGGTGTAGTCGATGCCGGCGACGTTGCTCGAGTAGCTCGCCTCGGCGAACGGCAGCACTTTGCTCTGAGGCTGCAGGGTGGACACGCCGGCCGTCCATGCGCCGGACGCGGCGCCCGCCTTGCGGATGATGTCTGCCACGACCGTCTGGCCCTGGAGGTCCAGGCCGCCTACCTGGCCACGGATGAGATCGATGCGCTCCACATCGGCGGCGGGGATACGGCCGAGGATGCTGGACGGGCTCTCACTCTTGGCGGAGACGCGCTCGCTGTTGATCAGCACATTGCCGGCCGCGCCGCCGAAGCCGCGTGTGTCACCGCCACCACCGTTGTCGAGGGAGAAGCCCGGCAGGTTCTGGACCATATCCAGCGCCGTCACCGGTGCGTAGCGGGCGAAGAACTCGGGCGGGTAGCTCACCGTGCAGGCGCCGCTCTCGCACACCGCCTCCGGTGATTCGAAGGCACCACCTTGAGCCATGGCGAGGGTGAAAGGGAGCAAGCCGCAGCACATGAGCGGCAAGGTCAGGTGGAAACGACGCAAGGCGAACAACTTTGGAAACGGCTGGAGGATAAGTACGTGAGGTCAGCAACCCGTGGTCGGATAGTCTACTCAGACGAGAGGCGGACCGCTCCCTGGCGTTGCCCCATAGGCCGTCGGGCGGCAGATCCTGCGGCGTAAACCCGGTTAACGGCGTCCCGCGCTTGATATCGTGCTGGGTTAGATCGGGCCACGTAGGCGGCGCAGCGCCGTCTGCGACATTCAAACCATCACCACACAGACGACATCGCACTGATGTAGAGCGCGTATGGTTGAGCCGCCCAGAGGCGTCTCGGTCCACGCGCGTGCGCACCGCCTGGGAGGCAGCGATGACCCGTCCGCCAATTGTGCTGGCGCTCTTCGGAATCCTGATGACGTCAGGACTACTCGCACAGTCTGACAAGGACACGCCCGCTGCCCTGCAGCCACCCAGCGTCCAACATCTCGACGTGCTGGCGCGCGAGACCATGGTCGTTGAGCACCCGTCGGGCACCCTGTTCGTCGCTGGCCATCGCGGCGGCAAACTGGGCGACCCGCCGCTGCTATGGAAGAGCCAGGATGACGGTCTCAGTTGGGCTCGGGTCGACGTTGGGAGTGCTGCCGACGATGCCAACGGCAACGCCGACGTCGATCTCGCCGTCGGCCCACACGGCACGCTCTACTTCGTCACCATGGGCATCGACGTCGACACCTACAAGGGCACCCACATCGCCGTCGGGGTGAGCGAAGACGTCGGCACCACCTGGCGCTGGACCACTCTGTCCCAAAAGACCCTGGACGATCGACCCTGGGTCGGCGTCACGCCCGACGGCACGGCGCACGTGGTGTGGAATGACGGCCAGGGCGTGAGCCATGGCGTGAGCACGGATCGCGGCAGCACGTGGCACGAGCGCGAGCGGATCTACCCCAAGGGATGCTCGAGCCACCTGGCCGTCGGCCCCGCCGGCGAACTCGCCGTTCGAATCACGCCGGACTCCGCGTCCTCGCACCGATACCACGAAGGCGTCGAATTCGTGGCCGTCAGCGTGGATGGCGGCGAGACCTGGCACATCCATGATGTCCCGGGAGAACGCTACTGGGATCCGGAGTGGGAATACCCAGACAGCTCGCCGCGGTGGGTCGAACCCGTCGCCTGGGACGCGGCCGGTGCCCTGTACCTGTTCTGGAGCGAGGATCGCGTGCTGCACACCGCCCGCTCGCTCGACCACGGGGCCACCTGGCGGGCTTGGGATCTGGGCGCCGAGCAGGGCTTCGCCTTCTTTCCCTACCTTGTCGGGGGTGATGAGGGCAGAGTGCTCGCCACGTGGCACGCCGGCGAAAAGCGCGGGCCCACATCACTGCACGTCGGCCTGGTGGATTTCAGTGACGGCGCGCCCCAGATGCGGCGACTCGCATCCTTCCTGCCTGACTCCTGGAGTGGGCAGCCGAAGGTTCAGGCTGCCGCCGGCGAGTACTTTCCGGCCGTCTTTCTGTCAGACGGCGATATCGGCGTGGTGTCGACGATCCAGGACGCCGAGGAGAAGCGCTTCGGCTTCGAGTGGCGGCGCCTGAGAATGGAGTAGCCACCGCATAAACCGTTGCCCGGCGGATGCCATCTAAGGGCCCGTACATCCCCAACGCGATGGAGCGAAGCATGGCTATCGTCAAAAAACCCGCCCGAAGCGCCGCCACCAGGACGCGCCTCGGCCGCTCGGCACTCGCCCTGTGTGCGACCGCTGCACTGACCGCCACCGCCGCCGATGCCGCCCAGGACGACGATTGCCTCGACACCAAGGAAATCTCAGAGGAAATCACCCTCGAGGGCTTCCGTGACATCGCCGTCGACGCCGCCGCCGGCTCGCTCACGATCGTCGGTCGCCCCGCGCTCAGGACGGTGCGGGTGAGGGGCCTTGCATGCGCCCGCCGCGACGGCGATCTGGAGAAGATCTCCCTCGAATCGAACATCGATGGCACCACCCTGACCCTGCGTACGGTCTTGCCACCCGTGATCAGGGACCGCCTCGGCAATCTCAACGCCAAGCTCGACCTGGTGGTGGAGATGCCGAGTGATCTGGCGCTGCGCGTGGTGGATACGACGGGCTCGATGAAGGTGAGCGACGTCGCGTCAGTGGACATCGAGGACGAGACGGGATCGATTCAGGTGCGGGACGTGCCCGGCCTCGT
>JBCBZW010000212.1 GCA_039815145.1 Pseudomonadota bacterium | reverse complement strand
TTGTTTTTTTTTTTTTCTTTTTTGTTTTGTGGGGTTTTGTGGGTCCTATTTTTTTTTTTGCGCCGGCCGATTCTTTTTCTTTGGGCTACGTGTGGTGGGTCGGGGGGCCCCCCGCTTCTCCATGGAGGACTGACAATTGATAACCATAAGAAGAACGGTTGCCCCTTTCCGCGCGGAGCCTTCCTTAGGCGGGACACTGGTGGTCACCGGAGCGTTGGCAGTCGTTGTTGCGACGTCGGCTCACGCTGGGCCATTTCCAAGTGTGCTGCCCCTAGATCAGTTTGGTCCTGAGCTGGGCATCACCTTAGATGGCGTCAGTGAAGGAGGAGCAGCAGGAATCTCGGTCAGCACCGCTGGTGATTTCAATGGCGATGGTATCGACGATTTACTTGTAGGAGCGCTTGGCGAGTCTACGGGTGAGCAGAGTAACGTGGGCGCGGTCTATGTTGTTTTCGGGTCTTCTACTTTCCCCTCCGAGTTCCGCCTCGGCGATCTTGATGGCGAGAACGGCTTCGTCGTGCGTGGCATGCAGGAGCTGGATAGCCTAGGGGAGAACCTCGCCTCGCTTGGAGATCTAAATGGAGATGGCTTTGACGATATCGGGCTTGGAGCCGTTTTCGGGGATGGGCCAGTGCGCCGTGATGTTGGCACTGTGTACGTCATCTACGGCGGGGAAAACGTCGCACCTGGAGGTGAATTCGATCTATCGTCACTCGACGGAGTGAACGGGTTCTTTACGTTCGGTTTCTTCGATGGTGGGCGCGCCATGCGTGTAAGCTCTGCCGGAGACCTCAATGCAGATGGGTACCTAGATATAGCGATTGGCTCAGAGCTTGCCGACCCAGGCTTTGTAGACAACCCCGGTCAACTCCACGTGATTTACGGGGGACCGGAACTCGGAAGTACCGGATCGATCGCACTGCGCACGCTTACTCCGGAGACGGGGTTCACACTGAATGGGGTGGAAGTAGACACGCAGACTGGTCGTGACACCGCTGAGGCCTTCGACGTCAACGGAGATGGTATCGACGACCTTTTGTTTGGCGCGAGCAGCCTCAGTGCGGATGGTTCAGAGATTGGGCGGGAAGGTGGTGCCTACGTCTTGTTCGGGTCTCCGGGCTTGTCCCCACCCCGGGATCTCCTAGGGCAACTAGATGGAGAAAACGGATTCCTGTTGGAGTGTGTCGGTAGCAACTACCGTTGTGGTGTCTCTGTCGGTAGCCTGGGTGATATGAACAACGATGGTTACAATGATTTTGTTGTGTCGGGGTCCGAAGCCCGGCCCACCGGTGAGTTGAGCGTCGGCGAGAGTTACATCGTGTTTGGCGGTCCCGATGTTGGAGGTTCCGGCGTCGTGCGAACCTCGGAACTCGACGGAAGCAATGGGATAACGATCGAAGGCCGGAACGAGAATGACCGACTCGGGCGAGAGTCGAATCCGGCTGGTGATATTAACGGTGACGGTATTCCAGATGCTGTCGTCGGTGCCGCGGGCGCTGAGCTCGAGTCCGATGGTGAATTCGATGATCGCGGAGAGGTGTATGTGCTCTACGGTCATGCTGATCTGGGATCGGTACCCAGAATCCACGTAGATGATCTGGATGGCGAGAACGGATTCGCAATACAGGGCCGCCTCATCGATGGTCGAGGGGATCTTATTGGCATCGGCGTCCGCGGGGTGGGCGATTTCAACGCCGATGGAATCGACGATCTTGCAGTAGGAGCAAGCAACGCTCAGCCCGATGGGCTGTTTGCGCAAGGTAAGGTGTTCCTTCTCTTTGGGAGGGACGAAGACCTCGATACAGATAATGATGGGGTCGCAGACAGTGTAGACAACTGCATCCAGAGAGCAAACGCTGACCAGAGGGATTCGAACGCTGATGGCTACGGCAACGTGTGTGATGCGGATCTAGACGATAGCTGTCTCGTGAACCGGCAGGACTGGTTCATCATGCGAGAAGCGTTCGGGTCCAACGATCAGAACGCCGATCTGGACGGCGATGGCGTTGTAACGATTGGCGATGCTCTAGTGCTTCTCGGCGACCGTGCGATGCCCCCTGGGCCGAGTGGCCTCACGGATGTTTGTCAACGTTGATCGCAACAAGTGGTCGGGTAGGATGGCGTCCTGGTCATCTTGATGTCCTATAACTGGACCACTAGGCCATCGGTTGCTGCAGCAGCCTAACGCCTGAGCCCCACTTGAGGCGAGTGCCACTCCGGGGGCAGCCCAAATGGTGCACGGGTCAGGCGTCGACCGCAGCAACCGGTTACATGGCACGAGGCCGGCTACTGGCGGCTACTTGGCAGCACTTACCCTGCCCAGCCCTGGCGAATCGTCTCCCCGGCGTACCACCGGCGGGCGATAGGGTCTGCAACCTTGCTCATCAGGGTGATGTTGCGGCTCCAGGGAATTTGTCCAACAGGCTGTTGGACAAAATTGGGCCCTCCGGGTAGGTCTCGGCGAACTGGCGCATGTAATGGATGTTTGCGCGGGACAAGCCAGTCATCTCTGGGAAGGCCTCCCGCAGATCGTCGCTCCGCTGCCGGATGACCTTCGCACCCCACCCTCGGGCCTGCTGCTCTTCGAGAACGGTTTTCCCGATCCGCCAGTACAGCTGGATCAGCTCACTGTTGACAGCCAAACGAGCACGAGTTCGTGCCTACTGAATCTCCTCCTTCAGCGATCGCAGAACATGAGGATATGTGTCTGGCAGATCCTTGATGCGGAGCGACTCGACGAGTGAGGAGTGGACGACGAAGACGCTGCGCGGGCGGCGCTCCACGCGCTTCCGCGCCCGGAGCCCTCGCCCGCCGCCTTTCGGGGCGTCACCACCACGACCTCATGACAACGCCCATGGATGAACAGAAGCTTACCTACCCAGGTTCGGGATGATCGGCACGAATCTGTGCAGAATGCCCTATTTCGATAGCCTCCTACTCACCCACACTCGCCGCCAGCACCTAGTGCAAGCTAAACCCTGCAATAGCAGCCGGCAGCTGCACTTGCCAGAAGTGCGTACCGGCCGCTGACGAGAAGCTCGTCACGCCCTCCTCCTCATTCCAACTGGCCCGGTCGATGGGCGTCAACGGCTCCAACTCAGCTGCGGCGAGCAGGCCGTTGATCTTCGCGAGCTCCTCGCCGAGCAGCGCTTCGCCCGAAGCCAGGGCATCGCTCAGCTCACCCTTCAGCGTGTCGCGGCGAGCAAACTGGGTGGTGCTGGGCTTACCGTCGTAACCGGTGACGTTGCCGTAGAGCGTGCCGAGACGTTCGCGCAACTGCTCCTCGCCGGTGATCATGCCGCCCTTGCTCGAGGACAGGGAAGTACGCAAGTCCTCCAGCGCCGTGGCGAAGGTATCGAGCGCCACGGCGAGCTCGCCCTCGGCACCCTCGCCTCGCGCGCCGGCCTGCGCGTGCACCTCGATCAGGTTATCCGAGAGGAAGGTGAGATCGTTGATCATGTCGTAGAGCTCGAGGGCCAGGGCTTGCTGGGCGGTTCGGTCGGGCTCGGAGTGCGGCGTCCTCGGATCGGGCACCAGCTGCACCGTCGACTCGAGGGTCTCCTTGCCCTTGGTCAGCACCACCCGGTACTCGCCCTCAGGCACACGCGGCCCCAAGAAACCAGGCACGAGGCTGGTCGCCGGCGGGAACTTCGGCGCCTTGAAGCGCATGGGCCACTCGACGCGGTTCAAGCCACGGCGCTTGCCGCCCGGCAGGGTGGCGATGAGTCGGCCGTCCTCGTGGAACACCTCCACCTTGAGGTCGCCGAAGAGGTGCCGCTTCTTGAGGTAGTAGACGATGGTCGCCGACTGCGGTGGATTGGCGGCGACGAAGGAGTCGCTCGCACCGAAGCTCTGCAGCTGCGTGTTCAACACCATCGGCGCCGGGCGCGTGGGCAGCATGGCGACGTTCGAATCGATGATCTCCTGGGTGAGCGACCGCAGGGGCGTCACGTCATCGATGATGTACACGCCGCGGCCGTGGGTGGCGATCACGAGGTCGTGTTCGGTCGGGTGCACCACGAGGTCGTGCACGGCCACCTTAGGCAAGTTCTCGGAGAAGCGGGCCCAGTTCTGGCCCTGATCCAGACTCACGTAGAGACCGCGTTCGGTGCCGAGGTAGAGCAAGTCCGCGTTGACCGGGTCCTGCTTGATCACCCAGGCGTAGCCCTCGATGTCGTCGGTGGCGAGCGACGTCCAAGTCTTGCCGTGGTCCGTGGTGCGCAAGACGTAGGTCTGCATGTCGCCGCGACGGTGGCCGTCGAAGGTGACGAAGGCGGTCGCCTCATCGTGCGGACTGGCCTCGACACGCGACACCCACGTGCCCTTGGGCACGCCACTGATGTTGGTCACCACGTTCGCCCAGCTGGCGCCGCCGTCGCGCGTGAGCTGTACGTTGCCGTCATCCGTACCCACCCAGAGGGTCTCGCCGTTGAGGGGCGATTCGCTGATCGTGTAGATCGTGGTGAAGTTCTCGGCGGTGGAGTTGTCGATCGTGAGACCGCCGGACTCGGCCTGCCGTTGGCCCTTGGGATCGTTGGTGGTGAGGTCCGGCGAGATCGCCTCCCAGGACTCGCCACGGTCCTTGCTGCGGAACAGGTACTGGGCGCCGTAGTAGATGGTGCCCGGGCTGTTCGCGCTCATGTGAAGGGGCGTGTTCCAGTTGAAGCGCAGTTTCTGCTGGTCGGGACCCGGCGCGGGTTGGATACGCTTGATCTCGAGGGTCTCACGGTCGATGCGCTTGAGCTGACCGCCCTGGTACTCGCTGTAGAGCACGCGGTCGTCATTCGGGTCGGGGAAGGACCAGAAGCCGTCGCCGAAACCGATGTTCTGCCAGTCCTTGTTCTGAATGCCGCCCGGCGCCTGGGAGGGGGCCATCCAGGAGCCGTTGTCCTGCAGACCGCCGTAGACGTTGTAGGGCCAGCGAGCGTCCACGGCGACATGGTAGAACTGGCTAACGGGAAGATTCGCTATGTGGCGCCAGTGGAAGCCGCGATCCTGCGAGGTGTAAACGCCGCCGTCCGTACCGAGGAACAGCTGGCGCGGGTTTTTCGGGTTGACCCACAGGGCGTGATGGTCCGGGTGGATGGCGACGCTAAAGCCGGCGCCGAACATGCCTGAGAAGGTGTCACCGCCGTCGCTGCTCACCGTGAGGGTGAAGGCGGGCTTGTAGACACGCTCGGGGTCGCTGGGATCGACCACCAGCTCGCCGAAGTAGAAGGGGCGCATCTGCACATTGGCGGAGTCGTCCTTCTCCTCCCAGGTGTCGCCACCGTCGTCGGAACGGAAGAGCGCTGTGTGTTCGCTCTCGATCGTCGCGTAGACGCGCGTCGGCTCGGAGGCGGCGACGGTCACGGCGATGCGGCCCTTCTCGCCCTCAGGCAGACCGGCCGTGAGGGGCGACCAGGTGTCACCGCCGTCCGTGCTGCGGTAGAGGCCGGAACTCTCGCCCCCGGACTCGAAGAAGTCGGGGTAGCGGCGCACCTGCCACATGCCGGCGTAGAGCGTGCCGCCGTCCGGCGTCATGGCGAGATCGGAGCAGCTCGTGGCCCCGTCGAGGTGGAGCACGTTCTCCCAGGTCTCACCGCCGTCGCGGGTGCGGAACACGCCGCGGTCGCCGCCCGGCGCCCAGAGATG
>JBCBZW010000211.1 GCA_039815145.1 Pseudomonadota bacterium | reverse complement strand
TGATGGCCGAGACCAACGACCGCAGCGGCTTCGCCCGCGCCACGCTGGCGCCCCGAGAGGGGATGACGGCGCCCGTCCCGCAGCGGCGCCCGCGGCCCACGCTGACCATGAAAGACATGGCCATGGACCACGGTGAGATGGGCCACGCGGCGATGGGGCACAGCGGCATGGACCACAGCAAGATGAATCACGGCGCGAAGGCCAAGACGGCTAGCGCTGAGATGGACCACGCCGCGATGGGGCACGGCGCCATGGACCACAGCAAAATGGGCCACGACACCATGGCCCCAGCCCCTAAAGGCCCCCAACGCCACGACCACCCCAAGGGCCCCGGCGTCGTCGGCCTCGCGATGAACCCCGTCAACCGCCTCCACGAGCCGCCCGCCGGCCTCGAAGACGTGGGCCATCGCGTCCTCGTCTACACGGATCTTAAGAGCCTCCACCGCGTGCCCGATCCGCGCCCGCCCGAGCGCGAGATGGAGCTGCACCTCACGAGCAACATGGAACGCTACATGTGGTCCTTCGACGGTGAACGCTTCGCCGAGGTGCGCGAGCCCATCGTCTTCCACTACGGCGAGCGCCTGCGCCTGCGTCTGGTCAACGACACGATGATGCCGCACCCGATTCACCTGCACGGCATGTTCTTCGAGCTGGTCACCGATGCACCACCGGCCCACCGTCCGCGCAAGCACACGGTGGTGGTGAAGCCGGGCGAGAAGATGGCGGTGGACATCACGGCGGACGAGCCGGGCGACTGGGTGTTCCACTGCCACCTGCTCTACCACATGCATGCCGGCATGATGCGCATCGTCTCCGTCCGCGGAGCCGTGTGAAAGTGATAGGTAAGGCCCTGAGCTGCGCGGGCGTCTTCTGCCTGATGAGCGCGGCCTGCCTCGCCGCGGACCCGGCCTCCGGGTCGGACTCCCACTACGACGAGCGCATGGCGAAAGCCCGCGACGCTCTCTACGCCAACCACGGCAATCAGCTGGTCAGCCTCGTCCTGGGCGAACGCCTAGAGACTCAGTTCGGTGCCGGCGACGACAGCACCGTCTGGGAGGCCCAGGGCTGGGTCGGCGGCGATCTGCGCAAGTGGTGGTGGAAGACCGAGGGCGACTACGGCCACGGCGAGGGCGCCTTCGAGGAGGTGGAGCTGCAGTCGCTCTACAGTCGCGCGGTGGCGCCGTTCTGGGACGTGCAGATGGGGGTACGCCTGGACGTGGAGCCGACGCCCCTTCGCACCTACGCCACCCTCGGCGTGCAGGGCGTGGCGCCGTACTGGTTCGAGCTGGATGCGGCCCTCTTCCTGAGCGATCGCGGTGATCTCAGCGCGCGCCTGGAGGCGGAGTACGAGCTGCGCCTGACCCAGCGCCTGCTGCTGCAGCCGCGGGTGGAGCTGAACGTCGCCCTCACGCAGGACACACCCCGCGGCGTGGACAATGGCCTCACCGACGTGGAGGCGGGCCTGCGCCTGCGCTACGAAGTGCGCCGCGAGTTCGCCCCTTACCTCGGTGCCGTGTGGGCGCGCGACGGGGGCGGGCTGGACGAGGAGGCCACCTCGGGCCTGAGACTGGTGGGCGGTTTCCGGTTCTGGTTCTGAGGCTGATAGGGTGGATCTCCTAGACTTCTCAGGGGGTGATCCGATGCGCCGTCCCACGTTTTCCACTCGCCTGCGCCAGCGTCTTACGGGTGCGTGGTGGCTGTGCCTCCTAGCGGCACCAGCGGCCTTCGCCACGAATCTGGACAAGGGCATCTTCCTGCCCGAGGGCGCCCAGGCCGTCGACTCGGTGCAGTGGCGGGACATCGAGAGTTTCACGCCCCTGAGCCGCGAACTCATCCTGATCCGCACCCGATCGAGGCCCTATCTGCTGACCCTGAAACGGGCCTGTCCCGGTCTGCGCAGCGACAGCATGATCATCACGGAGCAGGAGAATGGTGCCTTCGAGCCGCGCACGGACCTCCTCCGCGCCGCCCCGCCGCCGAACTCCGGCCTTGGCCCGCGGATGATGAACGGCCATGGCGAGTTCAACCGAAACGGGCTCATGGAGGGCAGCACCCGCTGCCGGCCGGACGCCCTCTACGCCGTGGACGAGGCGGGCATCGAGTGGGTGGAGTCGGTGATCGCCCAGCAGCGCGAAGACAAGAAGAAGCGCAGACGCCGCAACAAGTAGCGGTCGCCGCCCGCCCCGCGCGGCCCTGCCGGCATGCCCCCAGCGGGGCGAAGCGCTGGCTAACGGTCCCTCAGGGGCCCGAAATCGATTGACCGGCTTCACGTAATTCGGGATGATCATGGCGGCAATCCTTGTGGTGGGCGCAACGCCATCACCCCGATGCCCGCCGCCGGCGGCTCCCCGGCGAGAGCCTCGGCCACACGGGACCCTCCGACATGAATACCAGCGCCACCTCGACTGTGCTCGATCGAAACGCCCTTTCCCGCGCCCTCGACGTCTACCACTCACAGCGGCGCAAGCTCGACCCTGACGCCCTGCGGTCGGTGGCCAGTGAGGTGTTCACGCAGCTGTCACGGCGCTTGCGCATGGAATCCTTGCCGGCCGGATCGCCCGATCTGCCCCTGCTCGATCGATTCTGCGACGCCCTCGTGGGGGAGGACGACCTCGCCGGCACGCACATGATCAGTGAGGCCCAGGCCGACGGGGCGTCCATGGACGCGATCTACCTGGGCTATCTCGGCGAAGCCGCCCGTCGCTTGGGCGAGCGCTGGGAGGCCGACCAGATCTCCTTCTGGCAGATGACGGTGGCGGCGGGGCGCATCTACGTGATCATGCGCGGTCTGCGCCATCACTTCGCGCCGCCGGCCTTCGATGTGCGTCGCCACGCCCTGTTCTCGACCATGCCCGGTGATCAGCACACGCTCGGCGTGTCGATCGCCGCGGATCTGTTCCGCGCCCGCGGTTGGGATATCCAGCTCATGTTCCCCAGCACCCAGGAAGAGCTGGTGGCGGGCTTGGAGCGCAGCGACCATGTGATCATCGGCGTCTCCGCGAGTCGCCCCGGGCAGTTGGTGGCCCTCGCCAAGCTCGTGATCGCCCTGCGCGTGGCGCGACCTTACGGCCACATCATCGTGAGCGGCCACATCGTGAGCGACGAGCCGGACGTAATGGAGCTGGTGGATGCCGACGGCTTCGCCTCCTCCGCCCCGGCCGCGATCGACAAGCTCGAGCGCCTGATCACCGAAACGCGCCGATCGGCCGCTGTCCCCGCGGGCGAGTAAGCGTTCCTCAATCCGTCGCCAGCACGCGGGCGATGAAGTGCGCGTCCACGTAGGCGCCGTCCCGGAAGGCGTAAGCGCGCGCCGTGCCCTCCACCTCGAAGCCGTGCTTGCGGTACAGGCGTAGGGCCGCCTCGTTGTCCACGTACACCTCGGCCTCCAGGCGCCGCAGCGCAAGCCAGTTGTCGGCCATCTCCAGGGCGGCGGTGAGCAGGGCGCTGCCGACGCCCTTGCCCTGGTGCGCCTCGTGCACGCCCATGCCGAAGGTGCCCACATGGCGCCGGCGCGGCCGGTCCTGGGTGATCAGCGAGAGCTGCCCGACCACCTCACCCTCGCTCTCCGCCACCAGGCTGTAGGCGCCGGGCGGGCGCATCCGCTCCCACCGCGCCTGCCAGTCCTCGCGCGAGACGTAGGGCAGCTGGAGCGTGTTGGCGTAGGCGTGGCGCTGGCCGTAGATGGTGGCCACGGCGTCGATGTCTTCGGTGCGGCTGTGGCGAATGGTGATCGAATTCATTGGGTACCACCTTGTGCATCCCTGCAGGAGGCGTGCTGGCGAAGCCACCGTGGCGGCGAAAATTTGTCGCCCGCTGGTGTCGACGCGATGCTAGCACGCACGTCTGGCACGCAGTGTTGCACCGTCAAGGAACCGTCGGAGTGACATGATCGCGTATGTAGATTTCGCGACTCCTTGACGGTAACCAAAGACCGCCATTTAGCGCCCGCTGGGGGGCAGCGTTTCTGGTAGATTCCGGCGTTCTTCTATCTTGCTCCGGAGCACCATCGATATGGCGGCAAGCTTTGTTCTCAATGGTCAGCAGGTCTCTGCCGACGTTCCCGACGACACCCCCTTGCTGTGGGTCCTGCGCGATGAGGTGGGCCTGAAGGGCACGAAGTTCGGTTGCGGCATCGGCCAATGCGGGGCCTGCACCGTGCACCTGAACGGTCGTGCCGTGCGTTCGTGCATTACGCCCGTGAGCTCCGTGCGCGGCTCGCAGATCACCACCATCGAAGGGCTCGGCGAGGAGGGTGAACACCCGCTGCAGGCCGCGTGGGTGGAAGCGCAGACGCCCCAATGCGGTTACTGCCAGTCCGGCCAGATCATGCAGGCGGCTTCCATGTTGAAGGACACGCCGAACCCCACGGACGAGCAGATCAGCGCGGCCATGAGCGGCAACCTCTGCCGGTGCATGGCCTACGTGCGCATTCGCGAGGCGATCAAGCTCGCCGCCAAGAACATGCGGGAGGCGTGATCATGAACAAGTTCGCTCACTACATGCGCGACGACGCCAAGAGCGACGTCGCCGAACAGACCGACGCCCTGCAGCTCACGCGCCGCGGTTTCCTGATCGGCGCGGCCGGCGCCGGCGTCACGCTGGCGTTCACCCATCCCCAGGCGGCCTTCGCCGAGGCCAACGACGCCGTGGCCGACGGTGCCTACGAGGGCGCCCTGTGGTTCCGTATCGAGCAGGACGGCAAGATCATCGTGCGCATCGCCGAATCGGAGATGGGCCAGCACGTGGGCACGGCGCTGGCGCGCATCGTCGCCGACGAACTCGAGGCGGACTGGGCCGACGTCACCGTCGACTATGTGGACGCCGATGCCAAGTGGGGCTACATGGTCACCGGCGGCAGCTGGTCCGTGCACCAGAACTTCACCCCCTTGAGCCAGGCCGGCGCCGCTGGGCGCATGGTGATGATCGAGGAGGGCGCTCGCCTGCTCGGCGTGGAGCCGAGCAAGTGCAAGGCCCGCGAGAGCAAGGTGATCGCCGGGCGCAAGTCGATCACCTACGCGGAGATCGTGAGCCGCGGCAACCTAACGCGAGAGTTTACCGCCGAGCAGCTGGCCGAGATGCCGATCAAGCCGGCCTCCCAGCGCCGCCTGATCGGCAAGGACGCCCCCGCCCTCGACATTCCGGACAAGACCCGCGGCACCGCCGTGTACGGCATCGACGCGGAAGTCGACGGCATGGTCTTCGGTCGACCGTTGATGCCGCCCACCCGCTACGGCGCCAAGGTCACCAAGATGGATGACACGGCGGCCAAGCGTGTTAAGGGGTACCAGCGCACCGTGGTGCTGGAAGACCCGAGCGGCACCGTGCCCGGCTGGGCCGTAGTCATCGCCGACTCCTTCCACGCGGCCAACCGCGCGGCCTCCTTGATCGACATCGAGTGGGAAGCGGGCGAGACCGCCAGCGTCTCTGAAGAGGACATCCTCGCCGAAGGCCGCAAGGTGATCGGCGATGCGAGCAAGGGTGCCCTGGTGTGGAACGACGAGGGCGTCGACGAGGCCTTCGCCGGCGCCGACAGCACCCTCGAGGCGGAGTACACCACCCACAGCGTGCTGCACTTCCAGCTCGAGCCCCTCAACGCCCTCGCGTACCAGCGTGAAGACGGCGCCTGGGAACTGCACACGGGCAACCAGTGGCAGAACCTCATCCTGCCGACCCTGGCCCAGGCCCTGGAGACGGAGGAGAGCAAGCTCAACCTGCGCACGTACCTCCTGGGCGGGGGCTTCGGCCGTCGCTTGAACGGCGACTACATCGTGCCCGCAGCGCTGGCCTCCAAGGCCCTCGGCGGCAAGCCCGTGAAGCTGGTGTTCACCCGCGAGGACGATTCGCGCTTCGACTCCATGCGCTCGGCCTCC
>JBCBZW010000210.1 GCA_039815145.1 Pseudomonadota bacterium | reverse complement strand
TTCCACAGCGCCTTCGAGGACCCGGCGACGCCGGAGGACGCGCCGGACCGGTGCAGCATCGAGGTGCGCTGTGCAGTCATCTACGACTGACGTTCACGGGCGCGTGTCTGGGCCCTCGGAGTAGCGCCGGTGGCGGAGATGAAGGCCCCGGGTGTTTACGTCGTGGAGCAGGACGGCCGTGCTGACGCGGTGGAGGAAGTGCCCACCGCGGTGCCGGCCTTCATCGGGCATACGGCCAAGGCCGACCATGGGGGCGAACCGCTGCTGTACAAGCCCTGGCGCATCAGCTCCATGGCGGAGTACCGCGAGCATTTCGGGGCCGAGCCCACACCACGCTTCGACCTCAAGGCGGTGCCGCCGGGCTGCAATGTCGAGTCGACGTTTACCGTGGAGGAGCAGGACTACTACGTCGAGCAGGTGAGCGGTGCAGAGGGCCGGGCGTTCCTGCTCTACCGCTGCATGGAGAGCTTCTTCCTGAACGGCGGCGGGGCCTGCTACGTCGTGTGTGTCGGCGACTACGAGACGCCCGTGGAGGCGCAACAACTCATCGCCGGCATTCACGCTCTAGAGGGGGAGCACGAGCCGACGATGGTGGTGATCCCCGACGCGGTGCTGTTGAGCCATGCGCAGTGCATGGACGTCCAGCGGGCGTCGCTGATGCACTGTGGGCAGATGGCTAGTCGTATCGCCCTGCTCGACGTGCACGGCGGCTACGCGGATCGCTCGGTCCCATCAGATGACCCGATCGCCCAGTTCCGCAACGCGCTAGGCACGGACCACCTCGACTACGGGGTCGCCTACTACCCTTGGCTACACATGAGCATCGTTGGGGACGGTGACCTGGGTGTCAGGAACGTCCGCAACCGCGAGCTGTTGGGGCTCGATGGGGCGGCGGAGGTCGCGGACGATGCGTTGGCGGCGGCGAGTCCGGCATTCGCGAGCATCCTGCCGGAGATGAAGCGCCAACTGAATCTTCTCCCGCCGAGTGCGGCGATCGCGGGTGTCTACGCGATGGTCGACAGCAGTCGCGGGGTGTGGAAGGCACCGGCGAACGTGGCGCTGAACGGCGTGGTGGCGCCCGCCGTGGCGCTCAGTCACGAGGATCAGGAGGATCTCAACGTGACTCCGCAGGGCAAGTCGATCAATGCGATCCGCGCCTTCGTGGGGGAGGGCGTGTTGGTGTGGGGCGCGCGTACGCTCGATGGCAACAGCAACGATTGGAAGTACGTGAACGTGCGGCGCACGCTGATCATGTTGGAGGAATCGATCAAGCGGGCGAGTGGGCCGTATGTGCGCGCGGAGAACGATGCGAGCACTTGGGTGTGCCTGAAGAATGCGATCAGGGGCTTTCTAACGAGCATCTGGCAGCGAGGCGGTCTCGCTGGGGCCACAGAGGACGATGCGTTCAGCGTGCATATCGGGTTGGGTGAGACGATGACGCCGGAGGACCTGGTCGAGGGCGTCCTGCGGGTCACGGTGCTGGTGGCCGTTAGCAGGCCTGCGGAGTTCATAGAGATCACCTTCCAACAGCGGATGGCGAGGCCTTGAGGTGGCGTGTGTGCGGGTCGCAGGAATGCTCGCTACGGTAAGAGCCGCACGCGCGCCTCGCGTGTGGCGACTAACAGGGGGTCATCGTCTTCGGCGCTCGCGGCCAGCGTCGCCTCGGCGGCGTTCAGCAAGGCCAGCGCTTCCTCCCGTCTGTCCATCGCTAGCAGATTACGTCCGAGCAAGCTCCGCGCCTCCGCGAGGTCGCGGCTGGCGTCGTTGAGATGTGCTTCGCCGAGCGTCACCGCGCGCGTCAGCGTTTCACCGGCACGCTCGTGATCGCCGGAGGCCAACTGCAGTGCCCCCTGGCCGATGAGCACGGAGATGTAGACGGGATGGCTCGGCGCCAGGTTGCTCTCGACGATGTTGCGCGCCTGGGCCAGCAGCGCGTGGGCTTCGTCGGGCTGGCCGAGGGCGAGCTGCACACGGCCGTAGCTCTTTAAGGACTGGGCGAGGCGGGGATGATCGGGCTCGAGGACCGCCTGGCGAATCTCGAGCGCCTCGCGGTGCATCGGCACCGCATCGTCGAGACGACCCGTGGCAATGAGCATGTTGGCGAGGTTGTGGAGGTTGGTCGCCACGCGTTCGCTGACGTCGCCGAACAGGCGCCGGTTGTGGCCTAGGGCCTCGCGCATCAGCGGTTCCGCCGCCGCGTAGTCCGCCGTGACGTAGTAGAACATGCTGAGGTTGTTGAGCCGCAGGGCCGTGGTGGGGTGGCCGGCGCCGAGGATGCGGCGATCCGTCACGTAGGCCGCGCGCAGGAGCGGTTCCGCCTCCTCGTAGTCACCGCGCTGGCCTAGCATGACGCCTAGGTTGCCCTGAGTGAGGGCGGTGCTGGCGTGATCCTCGCCGAGGTACTCCAGCTTGATGCGCAGGGCCTCGCGATAGAGGGGTTCGGCTTCGTCGAAGCGACCCTGCCACTTCAGGTGCTGCGCGAAGTCGTGGAGGGTGCCCGCCACTCTTCGGTCGGCGTTGCCGTGGAGTCGGCGTTGCATGGCGAGTCCGCGACGATGGAACGGTTCCGCTTCCTCGTACTTCGAGGCTTCCGACAGGATGATCGCCAAGGTGCCCAAGCTCCCCGCGTAGGCCGGGCGATCGCGGGTGGAGGTGGATTCGAAGCGCGCGAGTGCGTCGCGGGCGTAGGCCTCCGCGCGCTCGTAATCCCCTTGCTCAAAGCTCACGCTGGCGAGGCGCTGTAAACCCTGGGCGTGCAGTTCGCGGGGGTCGCGGGACAGGGGCTCCGTCAGCGCCAGTGAACTTCTCAGCAAGCGCTCCGAATCATCGTGCCGGCCGAGGCTCTCGTACAAGCCACCTACTACCTGGAGTAGCTCCGCGCGCAGGTCAGGTTCGTCCTTCAGTTGCTCGGCGACCCGTTCCGCGCCCGCGTCCAGTATCTCGCTCGCCGTGATCTGCGCGCTCGCCTGGGTGGTCGGCCGGCTCTCCTCGAAGATGTCGATCAGCAGGCGCTTGACGCGCTCCGCCCGGACCGCCTCCGCTGAGGCGATCTCGGCCTGCCACAGGGCCCCCATCAGACCGCCTAGCAGGGAGAGGAACGCCAGGGCCATCGCGCCGACCGCCACGCGGTTGCGGGCCACGAAGCGATGCGCCCGGTAGGCGAAGGAATCCGGTCGCGCCAGCACCGGGTAGCCACCCTGGTAGCGGCCGAGGTCATCGGCCAGGGCTTGGGCCGTGGGATAGCGTCGGGCGGGTTCCTTCTGCACCGCTTTCAGGCAGATGCGATCGAGGTCGCCCTTCAGGTGTTTGGCGAGGCGCTGGCGCGCCGGGAGTTGCTCAGCGGTAACGGTGTCCGTTCGCCGGGCGAGCGCTGAGGGACGCTCCGGGGGCGTCTCGACGATGGCGTGCAGCAGCGCCGGCCCCATCGTCTGCTCCGCCGGGTAGGGCAGGGCGCCCACCAGGAGCTCGTACAGGATCAGGCCCAGGGCGTAGACGTCGGTGGCCGTGGAGACGGGTTGGCCGAGCACCTGCTCCGGCGCCGCGTAGAGCGGGGTCATGAGGCGTGCGCCGGAGCGCGTGAGCTGCCGGTCGTCGTCCTCGTCCGCATCGTCCGCGCCGAACAGCTTGGCGATACCGAAGTCGAGCAGCTTCGGCTCGCCGTCGGCGGTGACCAGCACGTTGGACGGCTTCAGGTCGCGGTGCACGATGAGCTGGCGATGGGCGTGCTCCACGGCGTCGCACAGCTTGCGGTGCAGCGCGAGGCGCGCCTCCGTGTCCAGGTCTTGTGTTCTGCAGTAGTCGATGAGGGGCTTGCCGTCGACGTACTCCATGGCGAACCAGGGCAAGCCGTCGGCGGTGACGCCGCCGTCGAGGAGGCGGGCGATGTTGGGGTGCTCCAGGCGCGCCAGGAGGCGTCGTTCGCGCAGGAAGCGGGCGAGGATCTCGTCGGTGTCCATGCCGCGCTTGATGAGCTTGATGGCGACCTGCTGGCGGAATTCGCCGTCGTCGCGCTCGGCGCGCCAGACGACGCCCATGCCGCCGCGGCCGATGAGCTCTAGGAGGCGGTAGGGGCCTAGGTGGTCTTGTGGGGTGAGGACGCCGGCGAGGGGGGCGTCGCTGCGTTCTGGGCTGGGGGTGTCGAGGAGGGGGGCGTCGAGCTCGTGGGCTTCCAGGAGTGAGCGGACTTCCTCGGCGAGTGATTCGTCGTTTCCGCAGCGTTGTTCGATGTGGGCGGGGCGTTCGTCGTCGGGCAGATCGAGGGCTTCGAGGAAGACCTCTTGTATCTGCAACCATCTCGCCTGAACTGTGCTGGTGTGGTCGTCCATGATCTGTCCTGATCTGTGACCTGGCGGCGGACGCTGACCTTACGGTACGGCAGATGAGGCGAGCTGGGTAGTGGTGTCCTCCCGGTGATGACGCCGCGGGCACTATTCCAGTTGGAGGCCCGCGAACTTGGCCTGCCCAGCGTCGTAGGCGATGGCGAAGATGAGGGTGACTGCCGGCTGGCCGGGGCGGCGCGCGGTCACGACGGTGCGGGCGTCATCGCGCTCGAACCGCAAGACCTCCATTCCGCCAAGGTCGGCGTGGGCCATGGCGAAGAAGGCCAGGTGTTCCTCCATGCTCACCTGGGCCAGCAACTGAGGGTCGAGGTGCTCGGTGATGAACCGCCGCCAGTCAGCCTCGCGCGCGGAGGTGATCGCCGTCAGGAAGGCTTCCACCAGCTGCCCTTCGGGCGTCTCCGGCAGCGAGGCGAGCGGCGGTGTATCGGCGGGCGGGGGCAGCCGCAGTGGTAGGTCGAAGGCCGCCCTCATGAGGGCGTGGGCCGCCGTATCCACGGACACCGGCGAGCTCGTGGCGTGCGTCACCAGGGTGAGGTCGTGTTCCGCCAGGTAGCGCACGTCGGTCTGGAAGAAGGGGTTGCCACCGTTGTGCCAGTAGGCGAGGCCGATCGCTGGGATGTCCTCGACCACCAAGCCGTAGCCGTAGGCACTGCCTCCACCCTCGTCCTGGTGGGGCGTTGTCATCAGGCGCGCCCAGGGCACGTCCTTGGCGGCGCCATGACCGATGAACTGCGCAAGGTGTGTTAAGTCGGTCAGCGTGGACACCATGCCGCCGTTGCCGAGCAGGGCCCAGCCGGGGCTCGTGCGCCCCCAGCTGGCGTCGGTGGCCAGGCGCCCATCCGCAGTGGTCGCCATGCGATCGCGGTCGAAGCGCTCGTCGTAGCCCGTCTGCGTCATCCGCGCCGGCTGGAACAGGTACTGCCGAACGAGGTCGAGGTAGGACTTGCCCGTGTGCGCCTCGGCCATGGCGACGGCCAGCGAGAATCCCGTGTTGGAGTAAGCGTAGGCGCTGCCGGGCTCGAAGCCGAGCGGTGCCTCCATCGCAAGCTCGAGGAACGCGGCTCGGCTCACCAGCTCGCGGTCACTGGCGACGGCGATCGGCAGGCCGGCGCTGTGGGTGAGCAGTTGATGCAGGGTGATGGTCGCCTTGTCGGGTGGTGCGTCAGGGAAGACGTCTCGGACCCTCAGGGTCGCGGGGAGGCGCCCCTGGGCCACCAGGGCAGACAGCGTCGCGCCGGTGATGGGCTTCACCACCGAGCCGATAAGCACCTGGGATTCACTGGATAGCGGCTGGTCGTCGCCCTGCGGGGTGGCGTTGATGTTGCGTTCGAAGACGCGTTCGTCGCCCAACGTGACTGCTGCAATGCCGCGGTAGCCGATGGCCTCGAGCTGGTCCGCGGCGTCATCAAGCGCTTCGACAACTTGCTTTAGACCGTATCAAAGAGATTTCAATTGCAGATAACATCCGATATGTTGAGAATTATGATTTTGATGCAGAGGATCATTTTGAGCATGTAATTGGTGTAACGGTGGAGCAAGGGAAAAGACCTCAAAAAGTTC